>DATKLL010000181.1:0-2364 GCA_035542475.1 Syntrophales bacterium | reverse complement strand
AAAGGGCCTGATGAAAATCATCGGCGCGTTAATAAAGATTCCGGGAAGCCTTGTACAGTCTTGCAAGCTGATTCGTGAGTTTCGTCCTGACGTTGTAATTGGAGTGGGAGGCTATTCTTCCGGTCCGGTAGTAATGGCGGCGCACTTTATGAGCATCAAAACGGCCGTTGCAGAACAAAACGCCCTGCCGGGCATTACCAACAGGATACTCGGAAAGTTTGTCGACAGGATATTTATAACCTTCTCTGAAACAAAGGATTGGTTCGCAGTGACAAAGACCATTGTCTCCGGAAACCCTGTCAGGGCAGCCTTCTTTGCGGGAGTAAAGGAACCGGAAGAGAAGGCGGGCAAATTTACCCTGTTGATTTTCGGCGGGAGCCAGGGTTCCCACGCCATAAATATTACAGTATTGGATGCCCTTCCCTACCTTGAAGGGATTAGAACCAATTTGAAGATTGTCCATCAGACAGGCGGTGCGGACCTGAAAATTGTTTCTGAGACTTATCAATCAAAAGGGTTTGATGCACATGTCCTGCCGTTTATCACGGATATGGCGAGTGCCTACAGATACTCCGATTTACTCATTTGCCGGGCAGGTGCTACATCTATAGCCGAGGTCACTGCCTGCGGAAAAGCATCCATCTTGATCCCTTTTCCCTATGCAGCTAATGATCACCAGACAAAGAACGCTGAGGCATTGGTAAAAGCGGGGGCTGCCGTACTAATACGTGAAGCGGAACTCGACGGTAAAAAATTGGCCGAGGCTATCCATCATTTTTACCGCCACCCTGAAATTATAAGAAAGATGGAGATAAAATCGGCAAGCCTCGGCAATGAAAAAGCAGCATCCGACATCGTGGATGTTTGTATAGGGATGGTAATGTAAAAAATTTGCAAATTTTGGTGGATTTAATACAAGATATGGTATATAGGGAAATTTAATATACAATATGCAGTAAAACATCATATATGCGGACATTTTAAGACAAGGCCAGGTTGTGTCAGGTGAGGGAATGAAGAACGGCATCAGAAGAGATACGATGCGCAGAAAGATTAAACGCATCCACTTTGTCGGAATAGGCGGCATCGGCATGAGTGGGATAGCGGAAGTACTTCTCAACCTGGGTTATACGATCAGCGGATCAGACCTGAGCCAATCAGATCTCACGCAGAGACTTGCTTCACTTGGTGCAAGAATTTATACAGGCCACCATGCCTCCAATCTCGGAGACACGGATGTGGTCGTCACTTCAACAGCGGTCAAAACCGACAACCCGGAAGTATTGGAGGCACACAAAAGGAACATACCCGTAATACCTCGTGCCGAAATGCTGGCGGAACTGCTGAAAATGAAGTTCTCCATCGCTGTGTCGGGAAGCCACGGCAAAACAACGACAACCTCGATGGTGGCAACGGTTCTCGCATCCGGTGGGCTCGATCCCACCATGGTAATCGGGGGAAAGCTGGCGAGCATCGGCAGCAACGCAAAACTGGGAGACGGAGAAGTCATCGTGGCCGAGGCCGATGAAAGCGACGGCTCGTTTCTTAAGCTGTCGCCGTCCCTGGCCGTGATCACCAATATCGACCTTGAACACCTCGACTATTTCAGGGATATTGAAGACATCAAGGATGCCTTCCTGCAGTTCGCAAACATAGTTCCCTTTTATGGCTCCACGATAATCTGCCTTGACGATGAAAACGCCAAAGCGATCCTTCCCAATATAAAGAGAAAAACCGTAACATACGGCCTTAATGCCCCTGCAGACTACACGGCGAGCGAGATATCATTCTCCGGGCATTCTTCGAGTTATATAGTGCACTATAAAGAGAAGGCCTTCGGATCTGTGACACTCCATGTGCCGGGCCTTTTCAATGTTTATAATTCCCTGGCAGCAATCGCAGTAGGCCGGGAATTAGATATGGATTATCCGACAATCATTGAAGGCCTGAAGATTTTTAGCGGTGTGCAACGGAGGCTGGAGGTCAAAGGACAGGTTAATGGGATCACCATTGTTGATGATTACGGTCATCATCCAACCGAAATCAGTGAAACACTGAAAGCCGCAAAGCAGGTATGGAAGGAAAAAATTATCGTCGTGTTCCAGCCCCATCGCTATACCCGGACAAAGGCCCTCTTTAATGAATTTCTTACAGCTTTCCCCAACGCGGATGAACTTATCGTGACCGACATTTACGCAGCCAGTGAGGCCCCTATAAACGGCGTAAATGCTGAAAAACTCTGTGATGGGATACGCAATCGCGGTCACAATAATGTCATCTATATGCGCACTTTTGAAGACATTGTTGATCATCTTCTTTCCATTGCAAAACCCACAGACGTCATCATTACACAGGGAGCGGGGA
>DATKLL010000180.1:0-2430 GCA_035542475.1 Syntrophales bacterium | reverse complement strand
TTAAAATTAGTTATGTTTTTTGTATATTTAAACCGTGGTAATATTTAGCGCACTTGGCAATGATGGAATGATTTGAACGAATGGCACCTCATATTCCTGCCTGTCCCTGCCCTTATCGCCATCATAGACAGCTGTATATTGTCGTTTAACCTTTGTTTTTCTATGATTCCGTATGATCGGTCACGATCATAACGCCCTGTTTGTTGCTTGCTTCTGCAGAAATGTGAGGAGGCGACGCGGAGAGTTATGATGGGAATGGGTATGAATAAAAAGATACACTTCATTGCACGGTATGCATCGGCCCCGGCCCTAGTAGCCGCAGCCTGCATAATCCGTTACGTAATCATTCATGTGGTTGGCGACGACTTTCCCACTTGGATTACCTTCTATCCCACTATCATGCTGGTGGCCCTAATGGCTGGTTTCTGGCCTGGAATCCTTGCTACCGTAACCGCAGTTTTGGCCGTCTGCACATTTTTCCCCCCGGCGAGGTTCGGAATCAACAATGCTGTCAGCATTGGTTTCTTCATCAGCATGGGAGTCTTCATGAGCACAGCGGCCTGGCTCTACCGACGCACACGGATGCGTCTGGAAGACCTGTTGGCAAAGTTGAGGCAGACCAATGATGAACTCAGACGGGAGAACTGTGATCGCAAATTGGCCGAGGAGAAGCTGCGTAATAGCGAATACAAATTCTCCATCTTATTCAGCAAAGGATCACTTCCCACAGTGCTGTCGCGACTTTCCGATCAAGTGTTTGTCGATGTAAATGACGCATGGACGCAACTTTTCGGCTATACAAAAGAAGAGTCAATTGGAAAGACCTCTATCGAACTTGGGATAACTCGTGACCTTGAACGTCAAACTCGCATGTACGATGAAATTCGGCGGAATAACCAAGTGCTCAATCTGGAACAGACTTTATATTCGAAGTCAGGCACAGCTTTCGCCGTTATGACAAACAGCAATATGCTAGAGATTGGAGGACAAGTCTATGCTCTCACGTCCGTGCAAGACATTACCGAGCGGAAAAGGCTTGAACAACAACTCCTGCAATCGCAGAAGATGGAATCCGTCGGTATTCTTGCCGGGGGTGTCGCCCATGATTTTAACAATCTGCTCACCGCGATTTCCGGCTACGGGCAAATACTCCAGGAGAGTATCCCCGAAGACGACGAGCTGTCGCAGGAGAGTATCACAAACGTATTGAATGCTGCTGACCGAGCTTCGGAGCTGACCAGGGGTCTCCTTGCCTTCAGCAGGAAACAGGTAATCAGCGCGAAACCCGTGCGCATTGACTCCCTCATCAGTGACACCAGCAAACTTATTCAAAGGATTATCGGGGAAGATATCGAGTTCAGTACCAATTTCAACGTAAAAAACCTGGTGGTTGAAGCTGACCCCGGACAGATCGAGCAGATATTGATGAATTTGGCGACCAATGCCCGCGATGCCATGTCAAACGGTGGCCATCTGTCTATTACCACAAGTCAGGTGGCTGTCGAGGAGGGTTTGGAAACGCAGTATGACCTGCCTTCGCCCGGCAAATATGCCCTGATATCCGTATCAGATACCGGCATGGGGATTGACAAAAAGACGCTGGAAATCATCTTTGAGCCATTTTTCACCACCAAGGAAGTCGGCAAGGGGACAGGCCTTGGGCTGGCCATAGTCCACGGCATCATCAAACAGCACAATGGCTCCGTCTTGGCCAGAAGCGAACTTGGCAAAGGTACGACATTCGATATATACCTGCCGTTGGTTAAGGGGCATGCCGTCAAGGAAGAACTAAAAATCACCTCACCGCATCCCGGTGGTACAGAGACCCTGCTGGTCGCCGAGGATGATAAGACCGTAAGGATGTTTATGAAGAGAATCCTGGAAAGGGCCGGTTACAAGGTAATCATTGCCGATGACGGTGAAGACGCGGTGGTACGGTTCAGGGAGCACGATGATATTTCCCTTGTCCTGTCCGATGTGGTAATGCCCAGGAAAAACGGCAAGGAAATGCAGGATGAAATCAGAAAGATAAAACCGGGCATCAAAATAGTGTTCATCAGCGGTTACGCGGCAGATGTCATACAGAAAAAAGGCATGTTTGAAGAAGGCACGGAATTTATCACGAAACCTTTAAAAAAGGAGAAACTGTTACAAAAAGTACGAGAAGTTTTGGACAAGGGCTGAGATAAAATTTAACAGTAATTAATTTCGCGTTGCCCCTAAAATAATAGGCGGATTATTTCACTAAATCAAACGGCATGAAAGTCCATTTCCGTCTGAGGCAGAACACAATTACATCGTCTGGCGTGTAAAGATAAGCCTTTTTATCGAGGAGGTTCCGGAAGTGAAAACCTAACTTTCCGGAAATTGATAAGAGTCACGAAGCCGCCGCAACGTATTTGTGTATTGCAGTGGCTTCGTGTCAGGAGA
>DATKLL010000179.1:0-33742 GCA_035542475.1 Syntrophales bacterium | reverse complement strand
AAGAGATGAAACTGTGCGTGCACAGGAAGGGCGCGACTCGGGCATTTCCTCCCAGCCATCCCGCGCTTCCCGCGCAGTACATCAAGACGGGTCAACCGGTATTAATACCCGGCGATATGGGATCAGGCTCGTACGTGCTTGCCGGGACGGAGAAGGCATTCGCAGAGACCTTCGGAAGTACCTGCCATGGGGCAGGACGTGTCATGAGCCGCACCCAGGCAAAGAAGGCAAGCCGTGGAAGGGCAATAGCGAGGGAGCTGGCCGATAAGGGTATTATTATTATGGCAACCGGTAAAGGAACTCTCAGCGAGGAGATACCGGAGGCGTATAAGGATTTAGATCAGGTAGTGGAGGTCGTGCACAAAGCCGGCATTTCTAAGAAGGTCGCAAGACTGAGGGCGCTTGGCTGCATCAAGGGATGACGAAGGGCTGTTGAAAAATACTCATCTGCAGCATTGCTCTGCAAACCGAACCGTTCAACGTATTTCGATATACGCCTCACGATTCGGTTTTTGAGCGCCTTGCATCTGAGAATTTTTGAACAGCCCCCTAAAAGAGGTCTTTAACAAAGCCTAATTACCATTAGCTCGGCCCCCCTTTTTGTAAAGGGGAAATGAGTGGTACGTCAGGGCGTCGCGTCGAACTTCTTCTTCCATATTATAAAGGCGGCCTTGACTGCTTCAACAGTGCCGTCTATGCCAAGCTTCCCCGTATTGATGACCATGTCGTAATCTGATGGATTCGTCACGTCCGCGTTGAAGTATTTTCGCAGATATGCGCGACGATCCGAATCTGTCTTGATGACGTATTTTTCCGCTTCTTTCCTGGTGGAGCCATAATCGCGCATCACATTCTGAATTTTAATTTCCATAGGAGCAATAAAGCGTAGCCGGAATGTATCCTCAGGGGGGAGTATGTACTGTGCCCCCCTGCCCACGACGATGATATTGCCCTGCCTTCCAAATGTACCTATAACCTTGGTAAGATGTCGGAGGTAACCATCTACCCACAGGTGGCGAGTCTCTAATAATGAGCTTAACCAGTCATCCCGTCTTGTGATTTCTTTCTCATCAAGGGATTCAATTACTTTTGTGCTCATATCTGCGCTTTCCGCTATTTTCTGGATGATTTGGGCGCCTACAAGATCCATATTCAACTGCTCCGCGAGCCTCCTGGCGATCTCACTGCCGCCGGAACCCGGCTCTCTGGAAATGGTAATCACCGGACCGGGTTTGGCCTTCACGGCCTTCCGTTCTGAAGTCTCACTCTTCCATTTAGCCAACTGATCTTCCACCATCGAGTTAAGCGAACGGGTTTGTATCTTCATGGCAGCACCTCCTTATGAACTGAGTTATTGTTTTGCGAATGCGTTCAATTTTAACCCCGTTTATAACTTATTCTTGGATCATTCCGTTTAAAAAGAATAAAGCTTCTCACCGGGAAGAACAGTAAAGCCATTTTTGAGAAGGACATCGATGGCATTATCAGGTGCATCGAAACGGAAGATGATAACCGCGTTTTCACCGCTTTTTTCGACGAAGGCGTACAGATATTCAACATTGATGGCGTTCTTCGCCAATACTTCCAGAATGCTGTGAAGACCGCCGGGACGGTCCGGAACCTCCACCGCCACCACGGTCGTCCTGCTCACTCTCAAGCCGTTTTCATTAAGAACCTTCAGTGTTGTATTGACATCGTTAACGATAAGGCGGAGAATTCCGAAGTCGGACGTATCCGCCAGCGAAAGGGTTCTGATGTTAATATTCGCATCTTTCAACAGCCGTGTGACACTTTCAAGAGCTCCAGGTTTATTCTCCAGGAATATGGATATCTGTTCTACTTTCATATGTCCTCCTTATAAAGTCCGCGTCAATAGAACGTCTAAGATTTTCACCTATATTTTTCGTTTGTCTATTACCCGGCTGGCCTTTCCTTCGAAACGCTGCAGTGACTTGGGTTCGACTAATTTTACCTTTGCGGAGACGCCTAAATAGTCCTTTAAGTCTTTGGTAAGGTGTCTTTCTAAATTTTGCAGGGAGCGAACCTCGTCTGAATTTGCAAACAGCTTATCGCTGACTTCTACCTGAACCTCGAGGGTGTCCAGGGTACCGGCCCTTTCCACAATTAGCTGATAGTGTGGCTCGAGTCCTGTAATGCCAACCAAAATAGCCTCAATCTGGGACGGGAATACGTTGATGCCTCTGATAATCAGCATATCATCACTTCTGCCTGTCACCCGGTCCATCTTTATATGACTCCTGCCGCAGCGGCAGGGTTCCGCAATCAGCCGTGAAATGTCCCTGGTGCGAAAACGGATTAAAGGGAAAGCTTCTTTTGTGATAGTAGTAAAGACCAGCTCCCCATCCTCTCCGTAAGGCAATGACTCGCCTGTTGCCGGATTGATCACCTCCACGATAAAGTGATCCTCGAATACATGCATGCCATGGCGGTCCTCCAGGCACTCGATGGAAACTCCAGGGCCCATTATCTCTGACAAGCCGTAAATATTCAGTGCGGTGAGATTCAGCTTATTTTCTATTTCATCCCGCATCTTTTCACTCCACGGCTCGGCACCAAAGATGCCGACACGAAGTTTGAGTGACCGCATGTCAATACCCATGGCCTCGCCTTGCTCTGCAAGATTCAGCGCGTATGAAGGTGTACAGCAGATGGCAGTCGGGCCAAAGTCCTGAAGGATCATGAGCTGTCTTTTTGTATTGCCGCCGGACATGGGTATGACGCTGGCTCCCAGTTTTTCTGCGCCGTAATGGGCGCCGAGGCCGCCGGTGAAAAGACCGTATCCGTAAGCGTTGTGGATAATGTCATTTTTTGTCAAGCCAGCGGCTACGAAACACCTGGCCATCAATTCAGACCACGTATCTATGTCCCGTTTCGTGTATCCAACGACTATTGCCCTGCCGGTTGTGCCGGATGAAGCGTGGAGTCTCACAATGCTGCTCATCGGTACGGCAAATAGACCGAAAGGATAATTATCTCTCAGATCCTGTTTTGTTGTGAAGGGAAGCCGCTTTATGTCTGAAAGGGTCTTGATGTCATCTGGACTGACACCGGCTTTATCAAAAGCCTTCTTATAAAAGCCAACCGTATGATAGACACGCTGCACAACCTGCTGCAATCTTCTTGATTGCAGGGTTTCCAAAACTTCGCGGGGTAATGTTTCGAATTCCTCATTATAGATCATCGGCATAGCCTCCACTTCGTAGCGATATTTATTTTAATATATCAAAAGTTAATCAAGGGGGCAATAAACATTCGGAAAAGGTCAACTAAAAAATTACATTTCTGCTTTGCGGAAATTGCATGAATATGGTACGTGAAAAAATTAGAGTTAATCCTTCCGGACGAATGCAATGAAATTTACAATAAGCCGAAAACTGCTGGCAGGTTACCTGACGATGGCGCTCCTTACCATCATGGCAAGTGCCTATGCGATTTTCAGCCTCCAGAATCTGAACAAATTGGCTTATGACATTATCGATCAGGATTTTTTCATCGTAGATAACAGCAAGATAATGATGGACGCACTGCTTGCACAGGAGGGTGCAGAAAAGAAATATCTTATCCTTAAAGACCCGTCAATCGCGGAGCTTTTCTGGTCGCGGAGCCAGGAATTTGATACCGGTATCGAAAATTTTAAAAAAAATAATATTTCGGATGTAGCTCAAACATTGCCGAAGCTGTCATTACTGCATAACAGATATGATGACTTTTTTAATCAAGAGGTATCCCTGGTTAATGACGATCTGGTTGAGGATGCCGTTAAGTTATCTGAAACGGAGTGTAAAAAAACGATTGAAGAGTTAGCCACCTCTTTGCGTGAAATCCGCCTGAAAGCCGAAAATAGTATAGATGCAAGAATGAACCTGATAAAAATACAGGGTACTGAGGCTTCCAGGATGACGATTACGCTCAGCACAATCGGCTTGCTTGTGGGATTGGCTTTAGCATTGCTTATCACATATAATATTTCCAAACCTCTCAAGCAACTGGAAAAGGTCACAGAACATATTGCCGAGGGGCAGTTCGAATATGATCTGAATATTAACCGCCGCGACGAGATCGGCAGTCTCGCAGATGCCTTCAGTTTCATGACGGAACGCCTCAAGGTACTGGAGACACTGCTCCTTGACGCCAGTCCTCTAACCGGTTTGCCCGGGAATCTGGCTATTGAGAAGGAAATTGAAAAACGTTTTTCAGAAAAAAAACAATTTACCCTCTGCCATGTTGATCTTGATAATTTCAAACCTTTTGCTGATAAATATGGTTATGCATGGGGCAGCGAGGTAATCAAGGAGGTAGGCGATATACTCATTAAGAATTTACAGATAACGAATAACGGAGGCGACTTTGTAGGACATGTTGGAGGTGACGATTTTATTATTGTTTCCGATCCGGGGGGGACAGAACGGAAATGTCAAAACATAATCGACGAATTTGATCGCCGCATTATGAGGTTTTACAGTGAGAAAGACCGGCAGAAGGGATTTATCCTTGGAAAAGACAGGCAGGGGAATCAGCAGATGTTTCCACTCATAACCATGACTATAGCCATAGTTACCGACAACGGGACACATTTTCAGGGGCCTTTGGATATGGCAAAGAAAGCTGCGGAGTTAAAGGAATATGCGAAGACATTACCGGGAAGCAACTATATTAAACAGGAAGACGTGGAAAAATTATCGTAAATATTTAGTTTATATGCTGTTTGTTCTATTGGGGGCTTGTGCTTCTCTTCCCGCTCCTCCTGAGAAACCCACACCGGTATTTGAACAAGGATGGTTCAAAAAATCACCTTCCGATACAGATATCTTTTCTAAAGGAATGTATTATTTAGGAAACCGTGACAGAGCGGCAGATTATGTGAAGGCGCGAGGGGCATTTGATGAATTGCTGAAAAAATATCCGCGCAGTAAGTGGCGGGGACTCTCTGAGATATTAATACGTCTTATCGATGGTATGGAATTGAGCGAGAAGGCTAAAGAGGATAATGCCAAACTTCGGAAGGAGAATGAGCAGATAAAGAAGGACAACAAGCAACTGCTGGAAGAAACGGCAAAATTAGTTCAGGAAAATGAGCAGCTTAAGAAAGATATAGACCTTCTAAAAAGTCTGGAGGTGCAGCTGGAAAAACGAGAAAAAATGCTCAGGTAAATGCATAAAACTGCCGATAATAAGTAATGGGAACAATGGTCTTCCCACCTGGAAACCATTATCATCGGTAATACTATGCAGAGAACTGTCAAGACAGAAAATCTTAAAATCGGCATGTATGTTATTTTGCCTGTCTCATGGTTATCCCACCCCTTTATAAAGAGTGAATTTTTAATTAAATCCAAAGACCAAATTAAAAAGATTTATGATTACGGCCTCTCGGAAATCGTGGTTGATACCAAGAGAAGCACCTTTACCGAGGCGAAAAAGAAGCTTGATACTGAATCTGAGCATAACTTAAAGCCATTATCCAGAACAATAGTGCCAGATGACCTTCTGGAGGCAATACATGATACAAAATTGCCCCCTATGGAGAAAGCAAAAGCGGTGCAGGCCCACTCCTTCACATTGATAAACAATCTGCTCGAAAACCCCACGGCAGAAAATATTCAAGATGCAAAAAAAGGTATTGCCGAAGTTGTCGATCTGATTCTTACTGATGATAAAACATCCTTATATCTACTAAGCATCACATCTCATGATTTTTATACCTATACCCACTCCGTCAATGTGGGTTTCTTGGCTGTTTCGCTCTCAAAAGCACTTTTTAGAAAATCGACTGCCCATAATATGCATGAATTGGGAGCCGGGTTTTTCCTCCATGATCTGGGAAAGGTACAGGTAGATACGGCTATTATCAATAAGCCAGGCAGACTGACGGAGGAGGAAATGAACACGATGAAACAGCACCCCAACATGGGGTATAAGGTTCTTCATGAAACCAATCAATTAACCCCCGAGTGCAAGAGGATAGTATTGCAGCACCATGAAAGGTACGATGGTAAGGGATATCCGCTAGGCCTCAAAGGAGATGATATACACATATACGGAAAGATGTGCTCTATCGCCGATGTGTTTGACGCCCTGACTTCCAACCGTCCTTACAGACAAAAACTCGGACCTTTTGACGCCCTGAAATTAATGAAAGAGGAGATGATGGATCATTTCCATAGAGAACTTTTTGAGCAGTTTGTTTTACTTTTTAGTGACACGCAAAGATAATCCATTATTTACATAATGGAAAGCAAGTGCCGCTCGATTTCTTCTTTGGGCAGGGCACCGACCAATCTATCGATGAGCGATCCATCTTTAAACAACAGAAGCGTCGGTATACTCTGAATATTGTATTTTGATGCCGTAAGCGGATTTTCATCCACATTCAGTTTAACAATCTTGACCTTCCCTTCATATTTGGATGCGAGTTCTTCCATAATCGGTCCTACCATGCGGCATGGTCCACACCACGGCGCCCAGGAATCCATCAACACGGTGCCGGTATAAGAGAGGACTTCCTTTGAGAATGTTGCATCAGTGATATCCACGGGATGCCCGCTATCATTACTGATGACAATGGGGACGCCGCACTTGCCGCATAGAGGCTGCTGATTGAGACGATCCTCAGGCATGCGATTTTTTGTCCCGCAGGCAAGACACCTGATAATGATGTCATCAAGATAGGCATGGCATCTGCCGCACGTCGGGCGGTCATGAAGATGTTCCTTCGGTATGCGGTTCTTTGTCCCACAGTTAAGACATCTGATAATCATTTGATCATGGGTCATGGCGATCCTCTGTAATTGTTTTATATTATCATCATTAATGTATTGAAAGTCAACATTACTCCTTCGTCAGCCTTCAAGAGGCATCGGGAGTGATGTTGATTTCAACATTATCACAAGGATGAATGCTTTCTGCGAGGATTAAAATCTACCAGCAGGCGATCAGTGATTGTGCCATGATCCCGGATACGAATTTATGATTTTATTGACGGAATGCCGCCGGAAAGAGTATTAAGATTTCTCTTTTACGTCAGTGCCGGTTGGCGGTGTCGTGGCGGAGAAAAACAGAGCCAGACAGGTCGGGCATAACACGAACAGCGAACGTTTCCCTTCGTGAACATTGAGAACACGCTGCGCAATCCAGTTCTTGCTATGCGCTACAGCTATTATAAGACCGAGTGTGTCTATACCTTCTACATCTTCTGCGCTTAATTTATTTTCCGGCCATTCGAAGAGATCAGAAGTTCCGCATATACGGCATGCTAAAGTACAGGAACATAGCACAACTCCCTCAGACGTTTTGATACCTTCACCGGTGATAATTTCATCAGGTGCTTTTTTTTCAGCCACTGCTTGATCCTTTCATAAGTTTTATTTGAGGTGGGGAGTATAGAGAAAGTCCTTATGCCTGTCAATGAAAAGCTGACAATGATTTATTTGAAGGATTTTTCGCTTGGTCCTCTATTGATTCTCCATCAATGCCTTTATCTCTGCCCCTTCTATCTTTTCCTTTTCCAGGAGCAGACGGGCGCCTTTTTGCAGAATGTCTTTCTTGCCCTTGATTATTTCCAGCGCCCTGTCATGTTGTGTCCTTATCATAGTCCTAATTTCTTCATCGATTGCTTCAGCCGTTGCATTACTGTAGTCCCCTGGCTCCTGCAGTCCTATATCAAGAAACTGTGATCGCTTTTCGCGCGCTAAATACACCTGGCCTAATTTGTCGCTCATACCGTATTCCTTGATCATGCTCTTTGCTATGTCCGTTGCCCGCGCGAGATCGTTATGTGCGCCCGTGGAGATGTCTCCGAATATAATTTCTTCTGCCGCCCTGCCTCCGAGGAGAGAAGCGATCTTATTTAAGAGTTCCGTCTTTTTCATGAGGAAACGATCCTCTGTCGGGACTTGCATTGTATAACCTAACGCTGCAATCCCGCGCGGAATTATAGATATTTTTTGAACCGGATCGGTGCCGGGGAGAGACAGGGCTACGAGGGCATGACCCATCTCGTGATGGGCGACTATTTCCCTCTCACTGGAATTGATCAGGCGGTTTTTCTTTTCAAGTCCCGCGATGATCCTTTCTACCGCCTCCTCGAATTCGGGCATCCCTACTTCTTTTTTGTCTCTTCTTACGGCCAGCAGTGCCGCTTCATTAACAAGGTTGGCAAGGTCCGCACCTACCATCCCGGGGGTCATATTCGCTAATTTTTCCACATCGAGGCCCGTCTCGGTTCTTATATTTTTCAGGTGAACTTTTAGAATTTCTTCCCGTCCTTTCTTGTCGGGCCGGTCCACAAGGACGTGGCGGTCAAACCTCCCGGGTCTGAGGAGTGCCGGGTCCAGAATCTCCGGCCTGTTTGTCGCGGCCATGAGAATTACTCCTACCTTCGGGTCGAAACCGTCCATCTCCGCCAGGAGCTGATTCAGTGTCTGTTCCCGTTCATCATGTCCCCCGATGGCCCCGAATCCCCGGGCCTTTCCCAGGGCATCAAGTTCATCGATAAAGATGATGCAGGGGGCCTTCTCTTTAGCCTGGACAAAAAGGTCCCTCACCCGGGCTGCCCCCAGCCCGACGAACATCTCCACAAATTCCGACCCGGAGAGGCTGAAGAAGGGTACACCACTCTCCCCCGCGACAGCCTTGGCTAGAAGCGTCTTCCCCGTTCCCGGGGGACCTACGAGGAGGATGCCTTTCGGAATCTTGCCTCCAAGTTGGGTAAATTTTCCGGGATTTTTTAAAAATTCAACAACTTCGACCAATTCCTGCTTGGCTTCATCAACACCGGCGACGTCCTTGAAGGTAACGTTCAGTTCGTTCTCCATATATATCTTTGCCTTATTTTTTCCGAGGGTCATGAAACCGGCCTGCTGAGCGCCCATCTTTTTCATGAAGAAGTACCAGATACCGACAAAGAGTATGATGGGGAAGACCCACGAAAAGAGATCGCGAAGAAAAGTCGATTCGATTTCCCCTTTGAAAACGACTTTGTACTGGTCCAATATGGTGGACAATTCCGGATCGACACGGATGGTTTTGAAGGTCTTTGTTTCATCGGGGGTGCCGCCTTCAACTTTCATCTTGCCCTGAATCTGATTGGCCGTAATGGCGACTTCAACAATCTTTCCCGCCTTGAGGAAATTTAAAAACTGGCTGTATGGTATCGTCTGAACAGCAAACATGGAGGCTATGTAACTCTGGATAAGCAATACCACCCAAATGCCTATAAGGACATACCAGACAGAAAATTTATGCTTTTTTTCCATGTCTTGCTACCGTAATTTATCTCAGAATAATTATCTATGGACTTTTCTACGATGTCCTCAATAAAAAGTATATTTTTAAGTATAGATGTGAAATAATTTTTTTACCACATTTTTTTGTGGAGGGTTTATTGATAATTGATAGGGCTATAAAACGTCTCATGGATGCTTGACGTTCATCTTTGCCGGTGTTAATATAAAATTGCAGTGGATCAAAACATGTCAGCAAGCGTTCTTAAACATGCAGTCCTTAAAAAAACTTTTAATCTCCCGCTTACATTAGTCCTGTTTGTATTTCTCCTGACTTCGTGTGCTTCCCATTATTTCAAACCTCTTCCCACCCCCCATGAACCTTTCAAAATAAATGATTTAAGTGATCTTCCTTATAGTGAACTCTGGCAGGGGTTTGTATTCAATGGTGAAAAGGTGGGGTTTGTGCACCTCAAGATAATACAGATGCCTGAGGTTAACCAATTTCAGATTCTTTCGGAAGCCTTCATGCGCATCCGTTTTTTGGGGATTGATAAGCAGATCTCCATGAAAAGTGATGACAAGGTCAGGTCTGATCTAACACTTGTTTCCTTTCGTTATGAACAGAAAATGGATGAGAAACTGCTAATAATCGATGGAAAAACTACTGAACACAAACTGATGATAAATCAAAAGAGCGGCAATGAGGAAAAGACAGCGGATTTTGATCTTAAAGGATCCATCTACCCTTCAAGTATTATCAATCTCTATCCCGTTCTCCAAGGCATGGGGGCGGGCTCCAGATATCAATATCATGTGTTCGATCCCCAGACCCAGTCCATAGCAGAAGTGATCCAATCGGTCATTGCCTTTGAAGAGAGCAAAAAACTTTCTCTTGAGCCTTCTTTTAAAGTGGAGACGCAAATGCATGGTCATAATGTATCCAGCTGGATAAATCTGAAGGGGGAGACAATTTTTGAGCTGGGGATGGGAGGAGTCTTGATTACATACAAGGAAGATGAAAAAAGTGCGAAGAACTTCCTTGCGGAATCAAGCCTGAACAAAAAAGACCTCATCCTGGATTTCAGCCTCGTCAAAACCAACAAGCCCATAACATGCCCGCGCAAGACAAACTATCTGGAGATTTCCGTCGAAGGTTTATCAGGGGAATTAGCTCCCCTTCAGGGGCCCGGTCAGGAGGCCTCGGAGAGAACAGTGGAAGGGAAAGCGCTTACATTTTTTCGGCTCAGAGGCGCCTTGCCGCCAAAACAGGAACCCGCCGGCAGGACCTTGAGCAACGAGAAGCGTGGTTTATACCTTGCAGCTTCTCATCATATTGAAAGTAATCATCCGGAGATTAAGAAGGCAGCGCAGGACGTTGTCAAGGGTACTATAAACTCTGTCGAAAAGATAGACCAACTGGTCCGGTGGGTGTCTACTGAGATAAAGGATGAAACAGTTGACAGCTTCTCGGCGGTCGAAGTTCTTCATACTCGGAAAGGAGCGTGCCAGGCACACGCGATGCTGTATACGGCAATGGCGAGAGCAGCGGGAATACCCACGCGGCTTGTAGGAGGTATCGTGTATATGGAAGGAATGGGATTTCTCTATCATAGCTGGTCAGAAAGTTACTCGAACGGATGGGTGGCTGTAGACCCGACCTTCAACCAGGTGGGGGTTGATGCAACGCATGTCAAACTGGTGGAAGGTCATGACTGGGCATCCCTCTTGCAGCTCGGTAAAATTATTGGACAGATAAAGATAAAAATAATAGATTACTCGTGTGATCAAAAGCCATGAACAGCTGGACAAACTTGAAATCGGTTCAGACTTAAGTTTTAGGTTGCTATAAATGGATCGAAGAGATTTTCTCAAAACCGCTATTGTATCGGGTGTAACCTTCGTCATACCGGGTTTTGCGGACACATTCCTCGTCACCCTGGAGGCTGCCGAGAAGACAGACCTTGTTGTTGCCCATGGCATTTCACCTGCGAGGACAACCAAGGCTGCCATAGATGGCCTGGGTGGGGTGAAAAGATTTATATCGAGAGGTGATATTGTTGTCGTCAAGCCAAACATAGGCTGGGACAGAACACCCGAATACGCGGCGACCACCAACCCGGAGGTTGTTTCCACGGTGGTCAGGCTTTGCTACGAGGCGGGAGCAAAACAGGTTAAGGTCTTTGACCGTAGCGTTGTAGATCCGAGGCGATGCTATAAACAGAGCGGCATTGCCGATGCCGCCTCCGCCGCAGGCGGTATCGTCAGCTATGTGGATGATAGAAAATTCCGGGATATGAAATTACCCGGTCTTGCACTGAAATCATGGCCCCTGTATGTGGAGATTGTTGAGGCGGACAAGGTCATCAATATGCCGATCGCGAAGGTGCACAGCCTCTCCACCCTTACCCTTGGAATGAAAAACTGGATGGGGATGATGGGTGGGTCGCGAGGCAGGATTCACCAGAAGATTGAAGGGAGTCTCGTTGATATTGCCATGGCCATTAAGCCAACTCTTGTCATACTTGATGCAGTGCGCATACTGACCGCGAACGGACCACAGGGTGGGGACATTGCAGATGTGAAACAGCTCAACACGGTCATTGCAGGAACGGATCAGGTGGCGGTTGACGCATTCGGGGCCACGCTCTTCGGCCTTAAAGTAACAAACATCGGTTTCATAGTAGCGGGACACAAGGCAGGACTGGGCACGATGGACCTGTCAAAATTAAAAATCAAGAAGATTAATGTTTGATGGTTAAAAAAATCCGTATAGCTTCACAAGCACTTTTCTTACTGCTTTTTCTGTGGCTCTTCCTGCAGACCGAAGCGAAAGGGGCCAATGAACTCGGCTACCCTGTAAAGATCTTTTTAGATGCAGACCCTCTGATTTTCATCACAACAATCCTGGCAGGCCGTGAATGGTATAAAACACTGTACCTCGCCATTTTTGTGATCGTCGCCACGGTATTTCTGGGGCGGGTCTTCTGTGGGTGGATATGCCCCTTGGGTACCCTGAACAACATGGTCAGTGTCCTAAAAAAGCAGCAACGCAAAACAGCCGCCATAGACTGGTACCGTTTCAAATATTATATCCTGATCTTTTTCCTCACCTCGTCCCTTTTCTCCCTTCAGCTCACAGGAATTATTGATCCCATTTCCCTTCTGATCAGGTCTTTTTCACTTGCCGTCTATCCGTTAACCAGTTCTGCGACGAATGCCATATTTGATGCGGGATACAACACAAATATCCCATACCTCGTGAGTATCTCCGAATTCCTCTCTTTGTTCCTTAAAAAGGTTTTTCTTCCGTTCCAGCAGCCCTTTTACCTCCAGAGCGCCTTTATAGGATTGCTGTTTTTTTTCGTTCTGGGGTTGAATCTTCTGGAAAGGCGGTTTTGGTGCAAGTATCTCTGCCCTTTGGGCGCCTTCCTCGGCATACTTTCCCGCTACTCCTTCCTCAAAAGGTCAGTGAGCGAGGGCTGTAATGAGTGCGGGGCGTGTGTGTCTGTCTGTCAGGGGAGTGCCGTTCCCGATCTCAAGGAAAACTGGAAAAAAGCGGAATGTCTTGTCTGCATGAACTGTGACGATCTCTGTCCCCAGAATGCGGTCCATTTCGGTTTCATGAAAAAGCAAACCAGTGCAGGATTGGACCTCGGCAAAAGGCGGATGCTCGGCTCGATCTTATCCGGACTCATCGTCGTTCCGTTATTGAGGACTACACCCATTGTCAAGGCGGGGGTTCCTGATCCTAAACTAATCAGACCGCCGGGTGCCCTTGAAGAAAAGGAATTTCTCAGGAGATGTGTAAAATGTGGAGAGTGCATGAAGGTCTGCATAACAAACGGCCTCCAACCGACATTCCTCGAAGCGGGAATAGAGGGGATATGGTCACCTGTCCTTGTGCCCCGCATCGGATACTGCGAATACCACTGCACCCTATGCGGGCAGGTCTGTCCCACGGGCGCTATAAAAAGATTAGAGCTCCCGGAAAAAACGAAAGTCAAGATAGGCCTTGCCATGATCGATAAGGGAAGATGCCTGCCCCATGCGCATGCCACGCCTTGCATCGTTTGTGAAGAGGTCTGTCCCACTCCAAAGAAGGCCATCTGGTTTGATCAGGTAAAGGTCAGAAACAGAGAGGGAAAAGAACTGATACTAAAACAACCCAGGGTCGACCTTGAGATCTGTATCGGCTGCGGGGTCTGTGAGGCAAAGTGCCCTATTCTCGGACAACCGGCAATATATGTCACCAGTATAGGGGAATCAAGATCACGGGAGAATCAGCTTCTGTTGACTTGACCGGAATCGTTTCTCACAGTGAGCCGATTCTTTCAAGCTTTGGTTAATGCATTAATTCCTTTCCCTGTCCTTACGACTTTCTGTAAGCTTCCTGAATTAAGCTGTTCAAGAATTGCTCGGGGTTTGCCACTCCTTCTACAGGAATCAGGAACTGCCGTTTTCCCGACTTTTCTCTGATTAGTTTCAGCCCATGGTCATAATTTTGCAGCGCCCTCTTCAGGTACTCTGAAAGGTCCTGAGGCTCCTTCCAAATCTTATCTGCTAAATAGTCTATAGCTCCTTCCGTGAATGATATTTCCAATTCGTTCCTGGCGGAGAACTGCTTGGCAAAATCCTGGACTGCCTGCTGGATAGCTTGTATTTCTTCGATCGTGACTTCCACATCTGTCTGTTGTTCCAATGTATGCTTAATGGTGAGCTTGATTCTCGCATCGGAGAAATTGGTTCCATAGGACTGCTGCCAGTCATGCAGCTTCTCTCTGATATACTTTTCCAAACATGCCTCTTCCGCTGTCAGCAGACATTGAAAGGCCACCTCTCTTTCCGGGTCATCGGGATGAGCTAGGATTTTATGGAGTTCTCCATCCGGATCGTCCACCATAGCACTCGTGACAATCAGATGACGAATATGTGTGGAGGGGAGATTGTGCTCGAACTTCATCAGGACGCGTTCTACGGCACTCACCAATCCACGGGCCCCGGTCCGTTCCCTGCATGCGTTTTCTGCGATCTTACGGAGAGCTTCATCTACAAAATGGAGATCGATGCCATAGGCCTTGAAGTCACGTTTCTTCCCGATAATGATAGGACTTTTCGGATTGCTCAGAATCTTATAAAGATCCTCCGCTTCCAGGGGTTCAAAGACAGTTACCACCGGCAATCTGCCGATGAATTCCGACTCGAAACCATACTGGATTAGATCCTCCGCCTTCAAATGCTTAAGGTACTCGGTATGTTCATCTTTCTGTTGAATTTCCGCGCCGAACCCGATCCCCTGCCGGTTAAGCCTTTTTCTGACTATTCCATCCAGTCCATTGAACGCACCGCTCATAATGAACAGTATATGTTTGGTACTGAGTTTCTTCTTCTCACGCTTCCCGGTTTTTTGATATTCCTGTATGGCCTCAATCTGAGAAATTGGGTCGTGGGGCACTTTCAGCTCCACTTCAGTTTCTTCCATGGGCTTCAGTAGGGCACGCTGAACACCAGAGCGGGATACATCTGGCCCAACCAGGGAATGGGATGCGGCAATTTTGTCAATCTCATCCAGATAAATGATTCCGTATTGGGCAAGTTCGATATCCCCCTTGGCTTCATAAACCAGGTCTCGTACCAGATCCTCTACATCGCCGCCGACATACCCCGTTTCGCTGAACTTCGTGGCATCACCCTTGACAAAAGGCACGCCAATCTTATTGGCGATTAGTTTAATTAGAAAGGTCTTACCTACACCTGTCGGACCGATCATGATGATATTATTCTTGATCTCTCCGATGGCCTCCGGCCGCTTTTTTTTGCTATTCAGCTCAAACCTCTTGATCCGGTTAAAATGAGTACAAATTTTGGTTGCCAGGACCTGCTTCGCTTCATCCTGCTTGACCATATACTCATCAAGGTAAGCCTTTAATTCCCCCGGCTTCATGTCGAAATGGATAGATGCAACCCCCTGCTTCGTCTCCTTTCCCGCGTCTTCAGTTTTGTCCTTGGAAGTTTCCGGAACTGGCCCGAATCCGGCAATATGCAATTTTTTCCCATACTTCTTTGAGATATATTCGCTTAAGTCTTTTTGTATTTCATTGACATCTATATCTTTTTCCATATAATATGCTAAACCTCATATGCTTATTGATTTTTTAATAAGATAATCATTTATTTTCTTTCTTCAAGTCCCCAAGAATTTTCTTTCCCTTGGCATCATTCTGAGCCAGTATGTACTGTTTTTCATGAGAAAAAAACTTCGAATACCCTGTAGTTGCACGGGATTTTCTGCAATTATAGATTATGGGGAAGAACTGTACTATTCCAATAGCGATAGATTCAGCGAACTGATCGATGGAAAGCAGGCTAAAGAGGCAGGGATTCGTGAATTTGTTATGAAACCTTTTGCATTGAAAAGTCTTGCATTTACCATTCGTAAGGTGTTGGATGAGAAGTAATAATGAGAAATAGTCTCCGGAGCTGTTAGGTCATAATGTCCCTTGATCGCTGTTTTCGTTCTGATCACTGGCCAACTAACAGTAACATGATGTATATAACCACGGCCATACCCACCAGAAACCATAAAAATTTCCACGCAATTTTTTTCTTATTTGCCATTGAGACCTCCTCAAAGGACCATCTTCTGTAAAAGAATTAAGGGAGAAATTTTAAATTATTTATTATCCCTTATCATGGATCAGATCAATCACCGCGATTTCCGGAGGTGAAAGAAAGCGAACAGGCGGTCCCCATGTGCCGGCTCCCCGGCTGACATATAAATGAGAGTGATACGTGAGGTTGAAATATCCTCTGTTAAAAGAGAAAAAGCGTTTCGTAACAAAATTGAAGGGGAAAATCTGTCCTCCATGTGTGTGTCCGGAAAGCTGCAGATTAAAATACTCGCCTGCATCATTATCTACATTCGGCTGGTGCTTGAGCAGGATGGTAAAGTACTGTCCGGGAAGTCCTGACAGCAGAGCTTTTTCCGAAACTGGTCGGGCTAGACCAAAACTGATCCCGGTAGGATCATCAACACCGGCGATATTGATCATTCCCGCCACATTCAGGGCCTCTGCCCGGAGTACAACAAACCCTGCTTCTTTCATAAAGGCAACGGCCTGGTCAATACCGGCAAAGAATTCATGATTACCCGTGATGGCGAATTTGCCGTAGCGGGGGTTTATGTCCTGCAAAAGAGCCAATGGCTCCTCGAGACGATTGATCTGTCCATCCAGGAGGTCACCTGTTGCTACCAGGATGTCTGGTTCCGCTTTTTTTATCTCTTCAACGATCCGCTTCAGGCGTTCATCCCGCACAATTAGTCCGATATGCACGTCGGACATCTGCACGATCCTGATCCTGCCCGCTGCTTCAGGAATTTTGGAAGATTGAATGGTTATTTTTTCTATTCTGATATTTTTTGCTTCGAAATAGCCATACGCGTTGATGCCTAAAGAAATGAGCAGCGGGATCATAAAGGCGTGCATGGGCATAATAGCAAGATGAGAAAGATCCCGGCTAAGAATAAGAGAACCTGTATACGTCAGAAGGCGATAAAGGTCAAAAAATAAGGAGGAAACGAAGAAAAGAAATAACACACCCATCCATATATATCCTGTATAAGACATGAAACGGGCGAATGTTTCATAGCCATAGCGTTCGGATATACGTACTAAGATGGGAGCAAGTATCATGATCACCATAAAGATGATCAGGCCTGTATTGGCCCCGATACTGAGATGGAAGGTACCCCTTATCTTGGCAAAAAGATAAAGATGTGCTCCGCCATAAACCACGAAAAAAGTGAGGAGAAAAAGTATCATCGCTAACTCAATGGGAATGTAGATTTTAAGCTTTGTGTTGAAAATATTTAATAATTAAAATATATTTGTCAAGAAGAATATCCCATTAACACATTGCATCAATATAATTTTTGGAGGAATTGAATATGGATTGGGGAATGAAGAATCGCATGTCACAACTCATTCAGGCTGATGGCCATTGTTTTTTCCTTCCTATAGACCATGGATATTTCCAGGGACCGACATCCTGTCTAGAGAAGCCCGGGGAAACAATAAGGCCACTACTTCCGTATTGTGACGCCCTTTTTGTGACCAGGGGTGTATTGCGGTCGGCGGTGGATCCCGCTGAGAGCAAACCAGTTATTCTCAGGGTATCAGGAGGCACCAGTGTAGTCGGTAAGGACCTGGCAAATGAAGGCATTACAACGTCTATAGAGGAGATTATCCGTCTAAACGCGGCTGCTGTAGGAGTTTCCATCTTTGTAGGCAGTGATTATGAACGTGAGTCATTGGCTAATTTGTCTGCGCTGGTCAATGAGTGTGAAGATTTCGGCATCCCCGTAATGGCGGTTACAGCGGTAGGAAAGGAGTTGGAAAAACGGGATGCCAGATATCTTGCGCTGAGTTGTCGTATCGCCGCCGAACTGGGAGCAAGGGTAGTTAAAACATACTGGTGTAAGGACTTCGATAAAGTAGTATGCGGCTGCCCTGTCCCTGTTGTTATGGCAGGCGGTCCAAAGTGTGATACTGAGCTTGAGGTCATGGAGTTCGTTTATGATGGCATGCAAAAAGGTGCGATAGGTATAAATCTTGGCAGAAATGTGTGGCAGAACCCCTACCCTGTAGCCATGATCAGGGCTTTGCGATCCATCATTCATGATAATAGTACGGCGAAAGAGGCATGGAAATTGTTCAACGATCTCAAGAAGGCAAAGAAATGATTTAATGGTGCGATAAAGCAAGATGCGCGTAGCGATGTACTATAATAATAGGGACGTAAGGCTGGAAGAGAAGACGATGCCCAAGATCGGTCCCGGTGAGATTCTGGTAAAGGTGATAGCAAGCGGCATTTGCGGTTCTGATGTTATGGAGTGGTATCGCATCAGGAAGGCACCATTGGTTTTGGGCCATGAAATCACAGGTGAGATAACTGAGACAGGGGTAGAAGTATCGCGCTATAAAATCGGTGACAGAGTTTTCGTTTCCCACCATATCCCCTGCAATACCTGTCACTACTGCCTCAGCGGATATCATACGGCATGTGAGACTTTGCACACAACGAACTACGACCCCGGTGGATTTGCCGAATATATCAGAGTCCCTGCGCTAAATGTGGGTCGAGGCGTGTTTATATTGCCGACGGAGGTTTCCTTCGAAGAAGGTGTTTTCATTGAACCACTGGCCTGTGTCGTTCGGGGACAAAGGGTGGCGAACCTGCAGCCGGGTCAATCTATACTCATTCTGGGGAGCGGCATATCAGGGATCCTCCATCTGCTCTTGGCCCGTAGTCTCGGGGCGGGACGTATTATGGCGACTGATATCAGCGACTACCGTCTGCAAATGGCAAGGGAATTCGGAGCGGATGCCGTCATGCACGCCGCAGAAGACATCCCGGAACGCGTCCGGCAGATCAATAGCGGGAAACTTGCCGATCTTGTCATTGTCTGTGCCGGCTCACTGACCGCTTTCGCCCAGGCCCTGAAGTCAGTTGATCGCGGCGGAACAATCCTGTGCTTCGCTACGACGGAACCGGGAGTGGATTTGCCTGTGCCCATAAATGA
The DNA here is from genome assembly GCA_035542475.1 of Syntrophales bacterium. GTDB lineage: Bacteria > Desulfobacterota > Syntrophia > Syntrophales > UBA2185 > DATKLL01. The sequence continues at coordinate 14,917 of DATKLL010000179.1, read as the reverse complement.
TTTCTGGCGCAATGAAATAAAGATGATGCCGTCATATGGCAACAGCCCTCTTGATGCAACAATTGCTATAGAGCTTATAAGATCCGGCCGTGTGTCTGTGAAAAATATGATCACCCATCGATTGCCTCTGGAAAAAACTGGGATCGGTTTTCAGCTGGTTGCGGAAGGGCGAGATTCTCTCAAGGTTATCATTGAGCCGCAAAGGTAGGCTTAAACTTTCCCTTAATAAATTCCCGCCTGACATCCGGCTGCAAGCGTACTGCCCAGTTCACGACATTTGATAAGGTCGTCCTCAGTTACTTTCCCTCTGGAGATTACAGGTTCATACACCATTTTAAATTTGTAGCCCTGAGCGATGCGCTCGATGGCTCTGAGAGCGCCAGTACCGTCATTACCCGCACTAATGAAAACAACATAAGGTTTTCTAAAAACTTGATCCTGGGCTGGATAAAATGTCCTGTCAAAAAAATCCTTGACCATGCCTGACATGTAACCAAAGTTTTCCGGTGTGCCGACCGCTAATCCGTCAGAACTTAAAAGATCATCAAGGTTTGTATCCTGCGCTCGTTTCAGGACCACCTCTGTACTTTCAATCATCTCGGCTCCTTCTGCGACAGCTCTGGCCATCCTTTCCGTATTCCCTGTCTGTGAATGATATATAATTAATATCTTGGACATAGCTTTAGGATCTCCTTTCCAAATATATGAGAAGGATAAAAATCAACAGCGTGTAATAATTTTTTTATTTTTTCGTCTACAATGCTTGACAATATATCCTATTTAATTAAAATATAAATCAAAAATAGCAATATAAATAATCCTAAATGGAGGAGTAGAAACATGCCAACCTATGAGTATCTCTGCGAAGACTGTAAAAAAGAGTTTTCATTGATACTGAGTTTCAGTGAACATGATAAAGGCAAAGTCACATGTCCGAAATGCAAAAGCAAGAAGGTAAAACAACAGATATCCCTGTTTACGACCAAGACCAGCAGGAAAAGTTGATAAATATTATAAGGCTCTAACTTAAATGCGGTGTGACGGATAGCATCTGCATGAGTAAGTTTTGAGAACCATCTGTCCTTGCTCTCAAATTATGTGATGCCTCTTTTCAAATCTGATCAAAGCAGAAATTAGGAGAGATGATCATAATGGCAAAAAAAATAATTTTGATGTTGATCGTTGCATGCTTCATTTCAGGAAATATTGATTGTTTTGCCTTCAGATGTGGTGACGGGTTCGTCAGTGTGGGAGACTCAAAGACTAAAGTCCTTCTGGAATGCGGCAAACCTACCACGAAGGAAAAGGTGAAGGTTAAGAAAGGCAGGCATTACAGGACAGTCGAAAAGGAGAAAGATGAGGGCAGTAATCCCAAACGCACCAATTTAGCAAAAGAAAAAAAGAAACCGGTTGAAAAGTGGTACTATAATTGCGGGGAAAATGATTTTATTTACGTCCTCACCTTCGAAGGGGGCACTCTCAAGAGTGAAGAGACAGGAAGTTACGGGAAAGGCAAATCTGATTGTAATGGCCGCCGATAGAAAAATTTTTCAGAGGGAAACAAGATGTTGAAATGGATGCAATAAAAGCTATTCTTTCATGAGGGAGTATTTGTCAATATGCAAATAAACCTCTCGCTGTTATTCCCGTCGGTTATCCTGCGGAAGATGAGCCCCCTGCAATTCGATTTTGATTCCTCAAGAATTCATCCCAACAAGTGGTCATGACAAACATGCAAAGCACTTTCACGTTAGGGAATTATTCCCCAAAGGAAGGGGAATACTTCCTCAATGAAGGGCACGTATTCTATGCTAGTTTTTAGCAACTCATTATTATCACTAATAGTTTTTATTTATTTTTATTGTGGAATAGATCTTGCTAAATTACAGGAAAACTAATCGAAAGGAGGTGAAATGAATGAAGAAACTGATGTCAATTATTATTTCTATTCTCTTTGCACTTTCTATGACAGGTCTGTGCTTCGCGCAGGCTCCGGCGGCGGCACCAAAGGAAGAGAAGAAGATGGAAGAGAAGAAGCCGGCTAAGGAAGAGAAGAAGAAGGTAAAGAAGGCAAAGAAGGCAAAAAAGGCTGAGAAGAAGGAAGAGAAGAAGGAAGAAATGAAGAAGGAAGAAATGAAGAAATAACTTGCTTTATCCTTGTCTTCGTATAAGAAGTTATTCAAAAGGGGCTCTGAGAAGAGCCCCTTTTGTTTTCTGATCATAGCTAATTCAACCTAAATTCTATGTTGCCAATCTCTTTTGGCCGATGACAATGAGAATAAATTTGTTAAATGCTGCCCTAGTAGTTAGAAGTGTCGATGCGCTTCTGGTATCTGCAGGAGCCGGTATTGGTGTTGATTCAGGGCTACCGGACTTCAGGGGCAATGAAGGATTCTGGAAAGCATATCCACCCATAGCGAAACTGGGCAAATCGTTTGCAGATATGGCAAATCCTCTTTGGTTTCATCGCAATCCTAAGCTGGCATGGGCGTTTTATGGACACCGTCTGAACCTCTACAGAAAGACTGTACCCCATACCGGGTTTTCACAATTGCTTGAAATAGCACGACAAAAACCAGGCGGATATTTTGTGTTTACATCCAATGTGGACGGACAATTTCAGAAGGCAGGATACGACGATAGCCGGATAGAGGAATGTCATGGATCCATCCATCACTTTCAGTGCGCTCAGCCATGCAGCAATGATATCTGGGACGCGAACGAAATAGATGTTATTGTTGATGAAGAAGCATTTGAAGCATTGGACCCGCTTCCCCGATGTAGAAAGTGCGGTAGTATCGCTCGGCCTAATATTCTCATGTTTGGTGACTGGTCGTGGAATACAAAACGAGCAGATCTTCAGAGTGGTAGACTAGCCAGCTGGCTCCAGGATGTGTCCAGCAGTGGCTTGCACATCGCAATAATTGAAATCGGTGCGGGAAAGGCGGTCTCAACCGTTCGCAACCTATCGGAACACTTGGCAAGGACCCATAACGCGACTTTGATAAGAATAAATCCTCATGATTACAGAATTCCGTGTGAGAATGATATTTCTTTATCGTTAGGCGCAGCAGAAGCAATAAATTCTATTGTTGAATATATGGGAGAGTTAACATAACCCACCTATTTAAAGATAATCCATCCCTGTTATTTCCTTAAAATACGGGCTTTATGCTTGTATTATGATTGTAATTTTCCAGTATTGCACTTTTAGGAAAACACTATAAAGTTGCTAAGCATATCGGTTAATCATCGAGAATTCTGAGTACATTATTATATATGCACAGGATATCTACAGTACTGGTTGTTTTTATAATCATGAATTTGCATTCAAAAGGAGGTTCACTATGGCTGTAAAAAAAGGAGTATCTGAGTCAAAGAAGAATAAAATTAAGAAACCTGGCTATGGCTGGGTACCTGATATGCCAGATCAACGTGACTATCTTCTTAGCGCCATACTCCGTATACCTGCAAAGATGCCCCCTTCCGTAGACCTGAGAGGGCTTTGTTCCAAGATCGAAGACCAGGGACAGTTGGGCAGTTGCACAGCAAATGCCCTTGCAGGAGCATTGGAATTTCTGGAACGTAAAGATAATGTCCCCTTTATGGATTTCAGCAGGCTCTTTATTTACTATAATGAGCGTGCCATCGAGCATAATATCAAATCAGACTCCGGGGCTATGATCCGTGACGGCATTAAGACTCTCGCCAAACAGGGCGTGTGTTCGGAGAAGAATTGGCCTTATAAGATTAGCAAATTTGCGGTAAAACCCAGCGTGGCATGCTATAAAGAAGCATTGAAGCACCAAATAGTATCTTATCACCGCATTCTGACACTGGATGAGATGCGCGCATGCCTAGCCGAAGGGTTCCCGTTTGTCTTCGGCTTCACAGTGTATGAGAGTTTTGAATCTCAGGAGGTGGCGCGTACCGGCATAGTGAACATGCCACAACCCAGTGAAAAGGTGCTGGGGGGACATGCGGTAATGGCCGTTGGCTATAACGATTCCCGGCAGCGATTCATTGTACGCAATTCTTGGGGAACGTCATGGGGAATTAAGGGCTATTTTACCATGCCTTACAAATATCTTGCGGACAGAAATCTCTCAGATGATTTTTGGACGATCCGCCGCGGAGAACTGATGATAGCATGATAACCTTGTTTGAACGATATCCACGCCTTGCCGAGAGACTGCCTCGGCTTGTGTTCGGTGAATTCCCAACGCCGGTGGAGAAACTTTCGGGTCTCTGCCACCGTTTAGACAGAGATAATCTATACATCAAGAGGGATGACCTAAGCAGCCGAGCATATGGCGGTAACAAAGTACGAAAGTTGGAGTTTCTACTGGCAGATGCATTGAAAAATGGTGCAGGGAGGGTTATCACATCGGGCGGGGCCGGTTCAAATCACGCCCTAGCTACAGCACTATACGCACAACAGGCGGGGCTAAAGGCGGTACTAATGCTCTACCAACAGCCTAACTCCCATGCGGTGATGGACAACCTGCTCATGGATCTATATAGCGGGGCCAAGCTTTTTCACCACGATTCCTACGAGGAGCACCTGCAGGCATTTAAAGAGGTAGTTAAATGGTATGAGATTTTTGATGGAAGAGTGCCCTATGTCATACCACTCGGTGGATCTTCATCGGTGGGAGCGATTGGCTATGTCAATGCCGGCTTCGAACTGGCCGATCAGATCGACGCAGGCAAACTCCCCGTTCCTTCCCGCATCTACCTTGCCTTGGGAACCATGGGAACAACAGCCGGATTGCTTCTTGGATTAAAGGCAGCAGGGATAAAGACACATCTGTATGCTGCGCGTGTGGTACCCACATATGTGGCCGATATTGACAAATACCTAGTCCTTTTTCACCAAACCAATGAACTGGTTCGGGAACTTGACCCATCCTTACCATTATGCAATGTAGAGCCGGATGATATTACCATTTATCATGGATACTTTGGAGACAAATACGGCATGTACACCCCAGAGGCCATGGCAGCTATGAAACTTCTCCGGGAAAGCGACGGGATTGTCCTTGATGGTACCTATACAGGCAAGGCCTGCGCGGCATTTTTAGAAGATGCGCGAAACGGCGACGGCGAACCATTGCTCTTCTGGAATACGAAAAACTCCCGGCCCTTCCCGTCTGAGGCCCTCGCGGCGGACTACAAACTACTACCTTCTTCATTTCATCGCTACTTCACCATGCCGGTACAGTCGCTCGACGAAGAAAATTATTTGCCTTGATGCAGTGCGGAGGAGATTGGAATAAGGTATTCAGGATGCCTTACTCTTCTATATGCAAACAACCATCTGATGGGAATGTGATTATGTTTGCACTGTTTCTAAACAGAACTTCCCGAAATCTACCGGAGGTTGTAGTGGGTAATCACCCGTATAACAGGCAAGGCAGAAACCTTCGCAATCCATGCCTGTCGCTTCGACCATACCTTTTAGAGAGAGGTAATGTAAACCGTCCAGGCCTATAAACTGACGAACAGCATCAACATATTCTCTCTGTGCGGCGATGAGCTCACCTTTAGATGAAAAATCAATTCCATAGGGGCATGGATGACGTGTTGGCGGACAGCTCACAACCATGTGAATTTCCCTGACACCACTCTCCCGGAGATTACGGACACGGTTACGGCTTGTTGTTCCCCTGATGATGGAATCCTCCACAATCAGGACTCGCTTCCCGGAAAGCAACGGGCGTACAGGGTTCAGCTTTACCCTTACACCAAAGTCCCTCATAGGTTGGGACGGCTGAATGAAGGTACGTCCCACGTAATGATTACGGATCATGCCCATTTCAAAGGGGATGCCGCTTTCTTCCGCATAACCCAGAGCGGCATATGTGCCGGAATCGGGAAACGGCATAACTATATCCACGTTCGGCCTGTATTCCCTTGCCAAACTGTGTCCGAGCCGTTTCCGGCACATATACACATTTTGTCCGAAGATTTGGCTGTCTGGCCGCGCGAAATATATCAGTTCAAAGATGCAGTGTGCATATTTCACGAGAGGAAAAGGAGTAAGACTTCTTAGGCCATCATGGTCGATTATCAGGATCTCGCCAGGCTTTACATCACGCAGGTATTTGGCGCCTATAAGGTCGAATGCGCAGGTCTCGGAAGCAATGACCCATCCGCCGTTAAGCTCTCCGAGACATAGTGGACGGAAACCACGCGGATCACGCGCGGCAATGACTTTGTCTTTAGTCAGCATTACAATACTATAAGAACCCTGAACCTGGGCGAGGGCTTTTGTTATGGCCTCATCTATCCCGTTTTTTAAGTGTTTGGCCATCAGGTGAATAACCACCTCGCTATCCATTGTTGACTGGAAGATGGAGCCCCTGTCTTCAAGTTCGGATCGTAATTCCCTGGCATTAATGAGGTTACCGTTATGGCCCAGGGCATAATATTCATCGCCATGATGCACTAAAAAGGGTTGGGCATTGGAAAGAACGGAAGACCCGGTTGTCGAATAGCGAACATGCCCGATTGCTAGATGCCCCGGAAGTTTGGAGAGGATATCTTCATGGAAGACTTCAGACGCCAGACCCATGCCCTTATGCCCCCATACCTGACATCCATCCGCTGTATTAATTCCTGCACTCTCCTGTCCCCGATGCTGGAGAGCAAAGAGTCCGAAAAACGTGATGCGGGCTGCTTCCTCGTTTCCGTAGACAGCAAACACGCCACATTCTTCCCTCGGTCTACTTCCATCCATATAATCTTGAGACATTTATAACGCCTCCAATTTATATTTTACCATAATAGTCTTGAAGTGGGAATACCCCCCACTTTTCCTTCTTTAATGCCATAATAGCTTCACTCAGCGCCCTGGAACCGGCGATTGTCGTTGTATAAAGTACGTTATAGGTAAGCGCGCCGCGGCGTATCTGATAGGCATCAAAGGTTGACCTGCGTCCCACACTCGTGTTGATTACCACCTGGATGTCTCCGTTTTTAATACGATCCACAATGTGGGGACGGCCCTCGCTAACCTTAAGTATTGTCTCCGTCATTACACCATACTTCTGCAAATGGGCCGCCGTACCGCGAGTGGCCATTATTCGGAAACCCATAGACTCAAATGAACGGGCCACAGGAACGATTTTATCCTTATGCACATCATTTACACTGATGAACACTCCTCCCTCAAGCGGCAAATGAAAGCCGGCTGCCATCTGCGATTTGGCAAATGCCATGCCGAATGAACGGTCAATCCCCATCACCTCTCCGGTGGATTTCATTTCCGGCCCGAGGAGGACATCCACATTCGGGAATCTGTTAAAGGGGAATACGGCCTCCTTTACGGAGATATGCTCCGGCCATATGGTCTTGGTAAATCCCAGTTCTTTTAAGGATCGTCCCATCATCACCTTGGTCGCCAATTTGGCGAGGGGCAAACCTATAGCCTTGCTGACAAAGGGAACCGTTCGGGATGCGCGCGGGTTGACCTCCAAAACGTAAAGGACACCGTCCTTTACGGCATATTGAATATTCATCAGGCCGACCACTCCCAGCTCATGGGAAATTTTTTTTGTTTGACTCTCTATTGTCTCAAGGAGTTCCTGAGAAAAAGTGATAGGCGGTAGAACACATGCGCTGTCTCCGGAGTGAATGCCAGCCTCTTCGATATGCTCCATAATGCCGCCAATTACAGTATCTTTGCCGTCGCTTATGGCATCAACATCGACCTCGATGGCATCCTCCAGGAATTTATCGATCAAGATAGGATGATCAGGAGAAACAGCGATGGCCCTTTCCATAAACTGGCTCAGGCTTTCCTGATCGTACACAATTTCCATGGATCGTCCGCCCAAGACATAGGAAGGCCTTACCAGAATAGGATAACCGATCCGCTGCGCCGCCTTGAGTGCTCCTCTGATATCTGTTGCCGTGTCATTATCCGGCTGTTTGAGGTTTAGACGTTTTACGATGTCCTGAAAGCGCTCTCTGTCTTCAGCGCGGTCTATCGCATCGGGGGATGTTCCCAGAATCCTTGCACCCGCGGCCTCCAGACCTTTGGCGAGATTGAGGGGTGTCTGCCCTCCGAACTGGACGATTACTCCCAGTGGATTTTCTGTCTTGAGTATATGAAGGACATCTTCCAGGGTTACCGGCTCAAAAAACAACTTATCCGACGTATCGTAGTCGGTACTGACCGTCTCCGGGTTTGAATTTACCATGATGCTTTCATACCCTTCTTCGCGAAGGGCAAAAGAAGCATGGACACAACAGTAATCGAATTCTATTCCTTGACCAATACGGTTGGGTCCCCCGCCCAGGATAACGACCTTCGGTTTCGAAGAGGGCCGCGCTTCGTCTTCAACCTCATACGTTGAATAGTAGTAAGGCGTATAGGCCTCGAATTCGGCGGCGCAGGTATCGACGAGCTTAAAGACTGGTAGGATTTTTTCGCGAAATCGCCAGTCACGCATATCGACTTCCGGCATATTCCAGAGTTCCCCAAGATATCGATCAGAAAACCCCATCTGTTTTGCTTCCCGCAATACCTCAACCGAAGGCTGTGTTGCCTGGAGAATCTTTTCCCCATCAACAATCGTCTGTATCTGGTGCAGAAACCAGGGATCGATCCCGGTCAGGCCGGCTATTTCTTCTATGCCCATCCCGTGACGCAACGCAGCAGCTATATAAAACAATCGGAGGGAATTTGGTGTCTTGAGTTTAGCTGAAAGGAATTCCCCGGCATTGACATCAGCGGGCAATGTCATCTTCATCCCATACCTGCCGATCTCCAAAGATCGTATCGCCTTTTGAAGGGACTCTTTAAATGTACGACCAATGGACATGGTCTCACCGACGGACTTCATGGATGTCGTCAAGACATCTTCCGTTGTCGGAAATTTTTCAAATGTCCAGCGTGGTATCTTGATAACACAGTAATCAATCGTCGGTTCAAAGGATGCCATCGTCTCCCGGGTGATGTCATTGGGAATCTCGTCAAGCGTATAGCCTACAGCGAGTTTCGCGGCTATCTTGGCAATTGGGAAGCCGGTCGCCTTTGAGGCAAGCGCGGAAGACCGCGACACACGGGGGTTCATCTCGATTACGACCAGATCACCATTTGCCGGGTTTATCGCGAACTGCACATTTGAGCCGCCAGTCTCCACACCTATTTCTCTCATGATGGCGATGGCTGCGTCACGCATGTGCTGATACTCAACATCCGTGAGGGTCTGAGCGGGCGCAACTGTAATTGATTCCCCTGTATGGATGCCCATGGGATCAAAGTTCTCTATGGAACAGATGATAACGACATTATCCGCCTTGTCCCGCATCACCTCGAGTTCATATTCTTTCCAACCCAGGACCGATTCTTCCAGCATGATTTCATGGATCATGCTGGCATCCAGTCCGGCCTTTGCGATTTCTGCAAGTTCCTCCCTGTTGTAGACGACGCCGCTTCCCGTACCACCTAGGGTGAAGGAGGGACGGATGATTAACGGGAAGCCAACCTTTGATGCGACTTTAAATACTTCATCCATGCTTCTCGCAAAGCCGCTTCGCGGTACCCGAAGCCCGATCCTTTCCATGGCATTGCGGAATTTCTCGCGATCCTCTGCCTTCTGGATCACTTCGAGAGATGCGCCGATCATCTCCACATTGTAGCACTCAAGGGCGCCGCTTTCGGCAACAGCGACGGCGGTATTCAGTCCTGTCTGCCCTCCCAACGTCGGGAGAAGGGCGTCAGGCCGCTCTTTCGCAATGATCTTCACCACGGCTTCGGGTGTAATCGGCTCCACGTAAGTCCTATCCGCCATTTCCGGATCGGTCATGATCGTCGCTGGATTGCTGTTGATCAGGACGACCTGGTAGCCTTCTTCCTTCAATGCCTTGCAGGCCTGCGTGCCGGAGTAGTCGAACTCGCACGCCTGGCTGATGATAATTGGCCCGGAACCGATAAGCATAATTTTTTTCAGGTCATTCCTCTTGGGCATTTTACTTCCGCTTTTATCTATGGTTAAATTGGATGTGTATGTCTCTCTTACTCACCTACGAACAGAAGACGTTTAAAAAATCATTATATCATGAAACTGTTGTTAGTCGACGCTCAATTTCAAGAATAGAATCATATAGCTCGGTCATGTTGTAATCCTCCCCGTGAAACTTGAATGCATCGCCATCAAGAGCACGCAAAAACGCCTTCTTGGGCAAACCTCTTGCCCCTGTAACGATATTCATATCAAAGAACGCATGACCATCATATTCCCTCACCCACCGATCGAGACGTTCATCAAAGTGCTCAAGATGATTACACAGCCTCCGGAATGGCTTGAGATTGATTCCTGACAGGTCAATATGGCCAGAAAGGATTCCGTGACGCTCTGTTTCGGGTTTGGTATCCAATATTTTATCGATGTTCGTGGCATGAATGACGAAGTGATGGAGACAGAAAAAAACATCCTCAACGACGCCACTGGCTTCAGCACTTCGAAATGCTGCATACGAACGCTTTGCAAAGTCGATCTGTGTTTCAGCTTCACGAAGATAAACTTGCCATTTTTCCATAAGGTGTATCTTTCATCTCACACTCTTCCCGGTGGCGGTGGAACGCTGAGCGGTGAATTGGAGATTTTTTCGGGGACCTCTGTGCGCACAGCGAAGCGCCCGCCGGAAAAACTGTTTGAGCGCAATGCGCGAGTTTTTTTCCGGCAGCGAAGTGAGCAGCTATAGGGTCGAAACAAGATCTTGAACAGCGAAGTGTTGCCACCGCCACCTTTCCCTCACTCCCACTCAATGGTACTGGGCGGCTTTGAGCTGATGTCATAAACCACCCGGTTTACACCCCTTACCTCATTGATGATGCGGTTGGAGATTCTGCCGAGTAGGTCGTGCGGCAACTTCGCCCAATCGGCCGTCATCGCATCATCACTGGTGACCGCCCGTATTGACAGAATGTTTTCGTAAGTCCGTTGATCACCCATGATCCCCACACTCTTGATCGGCAGGAGCACAGCGAAGGACTGCCACAGCTTGCGGTAGAGATTAGCGGCGCGTATCTCGTCCAGCAGAATTACATCGGCCTTACGCAAGATGGAGAGCCTCTTTTCCGTGACCTCTCCTATAATACGGATAGCCAGGCCTGGTCCCGGAAAGGGTTGCCGCCAGACCTGTTCATCGGACATTCCCAGTTCCTTGCCAAGTAGTCGGACTTCATCCTTGAAGAGGTGCTTGAGAGGCTCAACAAGGGAAAGACGCATCTTCTTCGGGAGACCGCCTACATTGTGGTGTGATTTGATAACGGCACTCGGCCCGCCAAAGGCGGAACGTGATTCAATAAGATCAGGATAAAGAGTACCCTGAGCCAGGAATTTGACATCCTTAATCCGCTGGGCTTCCTTTTCAAAAACTTCTATGAAGGTGCGGCCGATAATCTTCCTCTTTTTTTCCGGGTCTTCAACACCTTTGAGCCTGTTCAGAAAAAGCTTCTTTGCCCGTGCGAATCGGAGGTTCATCTGGAAATGTCTCCGGAAAATGTCCTGAACCTTCTTGGCTTCACCTTCACGCAGTACACCGTTATCCACAAAGACGCAGTGCAGCTGGCGGCCGATGGCCCGGTGCAGCAAGACAGCGGCGACCGATGAATCGACGCCTCCGCTCAAGCCCAATATTACCTTGCCCTCGCCCACCTGGGAGCGAATCTCGGCGACGGCGGCTCTAACGAATGATTTTATCGTCCAGCTTTTCTTACAGTTGCAGATGCGAAAAAGGAAATTCTCCAGCATTTTTTTTCCTTCCGGTGTGTGAACAACCTCAGGATGAAACTGCAATCCGTATAAACGTCTGGCTGCGTTTTCCGCGGCGGCAATTTTCGTATTTGGGGTGGATGCCGTTGCCTTGAAACCCTTCGGTAAAATCCCGATAGAGTCCCCATGACTCATCCAGCACCGGGTCTTCTTTTCGATTCCGGAGAAAATGCCAGATGCTTCCTCGATAAAGAGTTCGGCGAATCCATACTCACGCTTAGCAGCGCCGATGACCTTTCCGCCCAGGGCATCGACCATGAATTGCATGCCGTAACAGATACCGAGCACGGGAATGCCAAGGCTAAAGATTTCAGTATCTGTCTTCGGGCTTCCCTTCTCATAAATACTTGCCGGCCCTCCAGACAGGATAATTCCCTCCGGCTTAAGAGTCTTTATTCTGGCGATCTTGATAATCGGAGGCTCAATCTGGCAATACACGTGATGCTCACGGACGCGCCTGGCGATCAACTGGTTATACTGAGAGCCAAAATCAATGATCAGAATCATCGGGACTTCCCCTTCTTCTTTTTCATCAGTGCGACGAATTCTTCAAACAGATAGTTGACGTCGTGGGGGCCGGGCGCCGCCTCGGGATGGTATTGCACGCTGAACGCCTGATCGGTCCAGCAGCTCATCCCTTCCGAGGTGCGGTCATTGAGGTTATCATATGTTTTTCCCGGACCTTCCGGCAGGGATTCCGGCACTACGACGAATCCATGGTTTTGGGAGGTTATTTCAATCCGTCCTGTCTGCATGTTTTTTACGGGCTGGTTGATCCCATGATGGCCGAACTTCAGCTTCTCCGTCCTGCCACCTAGTGCCTGCCCGAGGATCTGGTGACCGAGACAGATACCGAAGATGGGAATCTTACCCAAGATATATTTAGTTGCGTCCACAATATAGGGCAATGCCGCCGGATCACCCGGGCCATTGGAAAGCAGTACCCCGTCCGGTTTGTATGATAACATTTCCTTTCCCGTCGCTGTAGCGGGCAGTACCAGGACTTCGCAGCCTAATCTCTCCAGATTGCGGAGGATATTGTATTTGACACCACAATCGAGTACAACGACTCGTAGCCGGCGTTTGCCTTTAGCAGACTTGAATGACGACTTGGCGTTACCTGAAGAAATATCTGTTGAGAAGGATTGGGGTGCACCATCCTTCCATAGATAGGGCTGTTTACAGGTTACCTCTTTTATCAGGTCCCGGCCGACGAGACCCGGATAAGCACGGACACGCTCAAGCAAATGGTCAACATTCACCATTTCGGTAGAGATGATCCCGCGCATGGCGCCCTCAAGGCGGATACGCCGCGTCAGCGCCCGTGTGTCAATACCTTCTACACCTAACTTTCCGTGAGATTCAAGAAACTCTTTTAAACTCATCCGGCTCCGCCAGTTGCTAGGATGCGGTTGATACTCTTTGACTATAAAACCTTCCAGGTGGATATCCGCGGATTCCATATCTTCCGGGTTTATGCCATAATTACCGATCAAAGGATAGGTCATGGTTACGATCTGTCCTTTGTAGGAAGGGTCCGTTATTATTTCCTGGTAACCCGTCATACCCGTATTAAAAACAACCTCTCCTAGGGTCTCGCCGCAAGAGGCAAAGGCATAGCCGCGGTACATGCTTCCATCCTCCAATACAAGCAAGGCTGGTTGCTTCCGCCCTAAAATTGACATGTGGAGTCTCCAAAAAAGATGAAACTCCCCGCCCGAAAAGGGCGGGGACAATGGGTAGTCTATATATACGTTTATTTACAAAATGGCAAGCTATCTTTCAATCGCACGTTGCCTGAATTATTAGTGATCAATCCCCTCCCGGAAGGGGAGGGGATGTTTATATAAGAGGAGATATGAAGTGGTAAAACCTTCTACTATACTTCTTTATTTAGCCGACACCTTGTAGCGTTCTTCCATCATCTTCGCCAGATCGAGTCCTGTCAGGGTCTTCATCTGCTCGAAGAAGGAGTTCACCGATCCGGCCAGGTTTCCCACCAGATGCGGGAGACCTCCGCCTCCACCGCTCCCGCTTCCTCCGTCCACCACGGTCAGTCTTTCCACATTCAGGTTGGAAGCTATTACCTTGGACACATGTCCCACCAACTCCGGCAGAAGCTGGATCATGAACAGGTCCTTGCTGTTCGGATGTTCCCACTGCTCACGAAGCAGCTTGAGGGCGTCCGCCTTGGCCTTCCCCTCCTCAAACGTAAAGGCGGCATCTCCCACGGCCTTCATCTGCTGGGCCTCCTTCGCCGCTTCCGCGGGGATGACGACCTCCGCCTGATACTTCAGCTTGTTTGTCTCGACCCTCCTCTGTTCCAGGGTCTTTGTCTCCTCCATACGGGAGATCTCGCCGGCTACCTTGGCCTTCTCCTCGGCCCGGTTCGCCTCCGCCTTCCAGGTTGCCTGCTGTACACGGAAGTTCATGTCCGACTGCACGATCGACTGCCTCGCCTCTATGTCCGCTATCTCCGCAACCTTCTTCCCCTCCGCTTCCTTCTTGCTCGCCTCAGCGTTCGATTCCGCCTCGACGATCCTGGCGTCACGCTGAACCTCGGCGTTCTTCTTCCTGGCTATCGCCTCCAGATAACCCTTGTCATCCTTGATCTCCTGGATCTTGAACGTGTCCAGGACAAGCCCCAGTCTCTGCATGTCCTCCCTGGCCTCCTTGGCCACCTGCTGTGCCAAGGCTATCCGGTTCGCATTCGCCTCCTCCGGCTGCAGCGTCGCCAGGATGCCCCGGAGTGTGCCCTCGAGTATCTCTCTCGCCGTTGTCGCTATGGCCGTAGAACTCTTTCCCAAGAACCTCTCGATGGCATTCCCCAGGCCATCTTCCATCGTCCCGGCAATCTTGATATTCGCCATCGCCTTTACATTCACAGGAATCGTCCCTCTCGTCAATGCCCCCGCCACATCCATCTCGATCGGCATCGTATTGAGCGATATTGTCCTTACCGTCTCAATCAGGGGAATCTTTAACCCTCTTCCTCCCTTGATCACGCGGTAGCCTATCACCTTCTTGTCCTTATCCTTGAACTGCCGCCCGGAAAAGATCATCACCTCGTTGGGCTCGCAGATCTTCATGTTGGCCTTGATGTAAATGATGATTGCCATGATGACCAA
>DATKLL010000178.1:0-22361 GCA_035542475.1 Syntrophales bacterium | reverse complement strand
CTTGGCAATGGTTATTAAATCTTCCGTCGGTATTCTCGGGATATAGGTCATACAACAAGACCCGCATTTCCGGCAGATGAATGGAACAACAATGTCATTCTCGGGCAGCTCAATTTTTGTGAAGATCGCGTCTCTCGTGTTGAGAGCATCTCTTTTCAGGAGTTCATTAAACATTTACGGCATCCCCCTGATGAGATTTTTTAATGTCAAGTAAATTCGTTACCGATAAATCAGAGTTTCTGGAAACAGGTCAGAGAATAATTGATAATGTTATTGAGGAAACAGGTGTGGAACTGTAATTGTATGGCTGATTAACAGGCGATATATTTACAAATATAATACCATTTATTTGCAAGAATTACATCAGGATAATATTTGCATGGATGGTACTTGAAAAAATGAGACCTGAAGAAATTTGTATCGATTGACGTGGGCAAAGGAAAGCCACCGCTGATCAGGGTTTCAGCAATGATGGTGATACAAAACTATACGGGATCAAGATTCGGCTGCATCACTTCTCTAAAAATGTTGAGCAGCTCTCTACAAGAATAAGCAAGGCGACGGATTTACATTACTGATGGGCATTACGGGAGGCCCGGTGTGGGAAATGAGCAGGCATAAGCCTTCTGGGAATTGTTGACAGATAGATAAACGAGTATGTGAATAAGGCTGTTGATAACTATGTTGATGATTATCAAAAACCTTCAATATTTGATGATTTTGACCTCTTTGCACAACTTTTAGGCAGGAATTATTGTAAATGATTTCAGCTAGTTAATCAATTCTTATCTCATATTGGATTTTTCATATAAATTCACTGTATGTTATAAACTCCAAATGCGAAATGTATACCATTTTTACTGACCATCATCAGTTTTGTCTTTATTTTTTTCTTTGTCCCGTTTATTCTATATTTTATGAAGAAGCCGTCACGAAAAACGATTGTCATACTTCTGATAACTCTTATCGTTTTCATTTCTGCTGCCGCTGGCATCACAGTAGTCCTGATCAAACTATCCGACCTTGATGCCTACAAAGGAGATATAATCAGTGCCCTCAACAAGAAACTGAACCGTGAAGTATCATACGAAAGGGGTGATTTCTCCTTCTATTTTGGTCCCATCTTTACTTTCAGCGGGATTAAGATCAAAGAAAGGGATGGCCAGGACACCTTCGCGACGATTGAAAAAATTACCTTCAGAGTGGCCATTCTCCCCCTGCTATGGAAAAAAATTATCTTCAAAGAGGTGTTTCTTGAGAGACCAACGGCAGTAATGTACAGGGACCGCAAAGGCATCTTCAATATCAACGACCTCCTGGAGGGTCAAGAGGAAGCCCCGGCCGTTGAGATTGAAAGAATGGCCGTTAGTCATGGCAACCTGACATTCACCGATGAATGGATTATCCCAGCAGGGTTGACAACGATTCTGGACGACATAAATCTGAAGATAGGTTATCCTGCCCCGGGGAAAAAAAACAGCATTAATATCTCGACCTCTATCATCCAGGACGGAAAGAAGGGCAACCTGTCTGTCACTGGATATTTTAGACTCTCCGAGAGGGATGAACCTCTCGCGAAGAGCAGTATCGACACCAGGATCACCGCAGCCAACATCAGCGTTGAACGATACCGGCCATACTATGAAAAGTATGTGCCTTTCCTCAAGGTGGCGGGGGACCTGGATCTGGATACCCATCTTAGAGGAAATCTGTATCAATTCAGTTCAGAAGGATCGATTGGATTAAAGCGTTTAAACCTGCGTTATCCGGAAGTATTCCACGCCGCCCTTACACCAAAAGAAGTAGGTCTGGACTATACATTAAAACGCAGCCCTTCTGAGGTCATTATTGAGGCACTGAATCTTTCGGTTGATGACGTCAAAGTTTCAGGTAGCTTCGCGATCAAAGATATCAATAAGGATGACCCGCTGATCACAGCGACGGCATCCTCCTCTCCCATTCCCCTGGAGAAGTTCGGCCATTTTATTCCTTACGGCATCATACCCCGGGGTGTTGCCGATTTCATCGAAACGCGCATTAAAGGGGGAACGTACCAGCTTAAAGAAGGCAGTCTCAATGGGCGGGTCAGCCAGATCGCACATATGGAAGTAAATGACAATTACAACGTTCTCTATATCAAAGCCGGCGTAGATAAGGGATTGCTGGCCTACGGCAGGGACGTACCCGTTTTCAGCGGGATCAGAGGCGAGCTGGAACTGCGGGGCAGGGACTTCCTCCTGCACGGCATGTCCGGCAATTTCGGGGAATCCCCAATGATGCTGGAAGGAAAGATTACCGATTACTGTACGTCAGCCCCGACAGAGTACCAGTTCACTATGACCATGACACCCGGTCAAAAAGAGATAGCATGGCTTCTCGGCAGGGATGGAGACAATAAGTTTGCCTTCACGGGGAAGACCACCCTCCAAATGTCGGGATCAGGCCCGCTGAACAACTATACATTGGAAGGCAACTGGGATCTCTCAGGGGCAGCGTACAGCTACAGCGACGTCTTCACTAAACCGCAAGCGCAGGGCAACCGGCTTGCTTTTAAAACCAGCTTCAAAAGTAATGAGGTGCGGCTCGAATCCTTTTCCTGCCAGCTTGCCGGTCTGGCCGTCACTGCGGCCGGACTTTACAATTTCAAAGACAAGGACATTTTTTCCCTCTCCGTTAATTCAAACCCGTTTCAAATAGAAGACCTTTCCACAAACTTGCCTCGAATGATGAAATATCAACCCAGCGGGCGAATTCAGTTATCCGCTAACGGGAGCGGCATATCAAAATCCATCGCGGACCTGAACTGGCGCGGCAGCATCCAATTTTCCGATGTATCTTTCAAGCCCACCGAGACATCCAGGATCGTAAGCGCCTTAAGCGGCACGGTCAATCTGAGGAAAAACAGGTTTGATACTTCACCACTCTCAGGGCGTCTGGGAAACTCCCTGATAAAGGGGAGGGTGACGTTAAAGGATTTCAAAAATCCATCCGTCAGTGTGACCGCTGCGTCCGCTCTTTTCGACCTTGAAGATCTTGGATGGCGGAGTCCGGCCGGTGAGATCAAGCTGAGAGACTTTGTGGGGAACATCGTCTTCAAAGACAAAGGTCTGCAAATAAAGTGGCTATCTGCACGGGTTAATGACTCGGTCTTCAATATAACGGGCGCTATGCCGGATGTTAAAAAAACTTTTTTCAATATCCATGTCTCCTCACCTTCTCTGGATACTGATGATGTTATCCTCCTGTCCAAAATAAACATTCCCGGAAAGGAGAAGCCGGCATTGTCCCTGAAGGCCTCAGTTCAATCCGATAAAGGCAAGATAAGCCGCGTCTCTTATTCAGACCTCCGCGCGACACTAACATACCGGCAACAGATTCTGGATGTGCCTGCATTGGCAATGAATATCTTCGGCGGAAGATTTTCCGGCATTGGTCATCTTGCTTTTGCTAATGGTAATGTCACGCAATATCAGGCCGGTTTCATCATTGAGGGGATGTCGGCAGAACAAATTCTGAGATATGCCGGGACTGAAAAGGAGCTGATTACAGGGACAGTGACGATGCAGGGCAATGTAACTGCGGAGGGCGCGAGTGCTTCCGATTTTAAAAAAACAGCGCAGGGAACCGCGACGCTCAAGATGGAAAAGGGAACTCTCAACAGGTTCGCCTTCCTGTCCAAGGTATTTTCCATCCTTAATGTATCACAACTGTTTAAATTCAAACTGCCGGACATGGTAAATGACGGGATGCCGTATACGACGATCACGGGCACATTTTCCCTCAAGGATGGCATCCTGTCCAGTAACGACCTGTTCGTCAACAGCAACGCCATGAATATGTCCTTTGTGGGGAAAACGGATATCATCAACGAGGAGCTTGATCTTAACATTGGAATACAACCGCTTCAAACGGTAGACAAAGTCGTAAGCATTATTCCAGTTGTGGGTTGGATTCTCACGAGTGACACAAAGGGCTTGATCACTCTCTATTTTGAGGCAAAGGGGAAGTGGAACGATCCTGCCGTTAATGCCATTCCCGTCAAGTCCATGGCCAGAGGCGTTTTTGACATTTTTAAGAAACTCTTCCTACTGCCGGCAAAGCTCATCACCGACACCGGCGAGGTGATTACTGGGCAATGAGCGCTGCATAATCCTTGATGGTTTAAGTCAGAGTCTGTGCTGCTAGCAAAAAATTCATTTTTTTCATAGATTCCGGATGATGTCAGAAAAAGGAAGGACATATGAAAGTATTATTGAAGTACGGCAAAGAAGGCATTCCGCTGGAGATTGAAAAGACGCCGGGTTTTATCGATGTTCTTACACCGTCTGATCCTGAGCCGATAAAGGACCCGCCGGGAAAAGTCGCAGAAAGTTACCGGAAGCCCATTGAATCAAAACCCCTGGCCGATATTGCACGGGGAAGGAAAAACGCCTGCATTGTCGTCAGCGATATCACCCGCCCTGTTCCTAATGCCTTGATACTCCCTCCGCTTCTCAAAATCATCGAGGCCGCAGGGGTACCCCGCTCAGAAATCACCATCCTTATTTCTACTGGGATACACAGGCCTTCAACAAAAGAGGAGCATATCCGGCTCGTAGGACATGATATTGCCAAACTCTACAAGGTTGTCGATCACTTCTCAAAGAATCGTGAGGACATGGTAGAGGTTGGAAAGATTCAAGGAAAGGTTCCCGCCCTGGTGAACCGCCTCTATGTCAATGCGGATCTGAAAATTCTCACAGGTTTTATAGAACCCCACATGTGGGCAGGCTATTCCGGGGGCAGGAAATCCATCCTTCCGGGCATCTCTTCCATAGAGACCCTTGAATTTATGCACGGCCCGGAGATGATTGCGCACCCAAATACCGAATACGGGATGCTCGAAGGGAACCTATTCCACGAGGCAGGTCTGGAAATCATGGAGAAAGCTGGCGCTGACTTCATAGTGAACGTCACCCTGAATACGAAAAAAGAAGTGACGGGAGTTTTTTCCGGCCATCCTGTGAAGGCGCACCTCATCGGATGTGACTTTCTTGCCCGGCACTGTGTGCGTGAAGTTGATGCACCGCTCGATTTCATCGTAACAACGAATTCCGGCGCGCCGCTCGACCTCAACTTTTATCAAACAGTCAAGGGGATTACCGGGGCAGCCACAGTGGTGAAGCCGAAGGGAGATATAATCATTGCCAGTTGCTGCAACGAGGGAGCCGGGAGCCCTGAGTATAAGGAAATCCTCAATATGGTGGATTTTCCCAGTTCGTTCATATGCCGGCTTATGCAGAAGGACTTCTTTATTCCTGACCAGTGGTGCGCCCAGGAGACCTATCAGATTATGCTGGACAGGGACGTGTGGATATATACGGACGGATTGACAACTGAGGAAGTTAAAAAATATCACCTGCATCCTGTAAAGTCTATCACGGAGACAATCCAAACACTCCTTGCGAAGCATGGCCCGAATGCCCGCTGGGCCGTGATTCCTGACGGTCCTATGGTGATCTTAAAACTCGCCGGCAAAAGTAAATGATCTGAACCTTATATACTATCTCTTATTTTGGTTCTTCAAAACCGGTCCAGCATAGCCTGGACCGGATCATCAAACCAGCAATCCCGCGTAGTGTGTCCAACACTTCTTCGCATTAATTTTAATATCGTCATTTCCGCTCCCGACAAGGACATTTGAAGGCAGGCTGCAGCGGGAATCTAGCTTTGTTCTTATCACACCTGTAAAATAATCAAATAACTTGAAATGTATGTGAACGGAAGGTAGTATAAAGCCATAATACTGTATCAAAAAGCGTATTCGTATCAAAAACTCAAATCGATCATAGCTTAGGGGGAAAAATCAAATTTTGCTCATTCAGCAAGATCACATTAGTAGAGGAGTGGGGATATGTTTAAAAGAGTTATGATATTGATGTTCATTTGTCTCTTTATGGTGACCTTTGTGTACGCCGCTGAGAAGATAGGTACACCTCTCGAAGCGAGGACCCTGGTGGAAAAAGCTGTATCTTTCGTGAAAGCAAATGGTGAGGAGAAAGCATTAAAGGAATTTAATAATCCCAAAGGCAAGTTTGTGAAAGACGATTTGTATGTCTTTGCCTATGACCTCAAGGGAGTCGTGCTGGCTAATCCGATGTTTCCCGAGATCATCGGCAAAAACCTTTATAATGAGCCGGATCATAGGGGAAAGTTTTTCAGGAAGCAAATCATTGATATCGCCAACGGTCACGGTTCCGGATGGGTGGAGTATTACTACATGAATCCGTCGACCAAAAAGGAAAATATCAAAATAACTTACTTTCATAAAGTAGGTAATCTTATTGTTTGTTGCGGTACCTACCTTCCATAGAAGTCTGCAAAGGCTAATGATCTAGATGTGAACCCGATATTTTCTTCGAGCACTGCCCCTATACGTCCGTTTTGATGGTTTATCAATAAAATTTGTCTCTTGACTTTTCAAAGAATCAGGAGCAAAAAATTAATAGTATTTAAATAGGGCATCGTCAAAAGGTTAATAATTAATCTGAACCCTTCCTGTGAGGGTGGTGCCATGAAGAGATTATTGAAACCCCGTTACTCAAGAGAGAGCGGGGTTTTGTATTTTACGCAAAAGGATATGTTATGAAGATACCTAAACCATTTTCTAAGGGGGGGTGGCTATATGGCAAGAATCGAAGAAAGTGTGGAGATCAAGCGTCCTCTTGACAAGGTGTTCGCCTACATGACTGACGCGAAGAGCTGGCAGAAGTGGCAGTCAATTATACTAGAAGCGGAGCAGACGTCCCAGGGACCCATGCGTGTTGGTACCACGTTCAAAGGGATCAGCAGAATGATGGGCGTCAGCATGAAGTGGACTGCAAAGGCCACGGAATACGAGCTAAATAAAAAGTGGGGTAAGAATATTACCTGCGGGGGTATGACCGTTGAAGAGCTCGCAACCTATGACCCCATTGAGGGACATATAAAGGTTACCATCATGTACGATATGGAGGTAGGCGGGTTTCTCAAGCTGTTTTCGCCGATGATGGTAAGCTCAATGCAGAAGGAGACAAAGAAGAGTCTTGGCAACTTGAAAAGTATCCTTGAAGCACAGACTTAAAGTCTCTTGTATCACCACAGTAATTTAAAATTGATTAACCCTTCAAAATCTAGGGAGGGTAATATAGCCTGATTAATGAATCGTGTCTCGGGAGAATGAACTTGACATAGAAAGAAAATGACTATTATGTTGTTCCCAACAAAAAAGGGAGTTCTTATTATTAAATAGGTATGTGACGTTCGTAGAAAGCAAGAATTATGACTAAGCCCACTATGAAGAAGGTCAAAGGAGATGGCATTAAAATTCAGTTGGCCATCTGGGAAGGAAGAGGAAAGCAAATTCTTTGTATCCATGGTATCACAGCTAACTGCCGATCCTGGGATTGCCTGGCTTCTGCCCTCTCTCCCCGTCACAGAGTAATTGCCATGGATCTTCGCGGCAGAGGACTCTCGGATAAACCGCCTACAGGTTATTCTATCAAACATCACTGCAAAGATATCTTGACCATGATGAACGATCAGGGATTGCAGCGACCTGTCTTGATGGGCCATTCCCTGGGAGCATTCATCGTCCTTGTCTTTGCAGCCCGGTATCCTCAGAAGGTGGACCAATTGATCCTTCTGGACGGTGGGGGAAAACTTTCCAAAGTTCAAAAGGATAAGGTGTTTGCTGGAATAAAGCCTTCCCTGGACCGTTTGGGACGGACCTTTCCTTCCTTAAGAGTCTATCTGTCTCGTATGAGGCATGCCCCTTATTTGCAACCGTGGAATTCTTATATGGAGACTTATTTCCGTTATGAGATCATAAAGGTGAGAGGAGGCATTCGGTCCCGCGTTCATCCAAAACATATTGAGGAAGAAGCTAAGAACTTAGAGAATGTTGATTCGAGGAAATTCTATAATAAGGTTAAGGCTCCTACACTTATTTTGCGGGCCACGAAAGGGATGCTGGCCAAGGATGACCTCTTGCTTCCCGAAGACGTGATAGACAGGATGGTTCGTGAGATGCCGAATGCCAAGAAGGTAGATATTAAAGGCGCCAATCACTATTCCATCCTGTTTCAGCCCAACAAGAAACGCGACCAAGCCATCCTCAAATTCTTGAATTAAAACTTGCCCTGATGAAAATTTCCAAAAGGAATATGAAGTCCTTCTGAAAGCGACATTTGAAGATCATTGTTGAAAGGTATAGATTTTTTGCGTTAATTCTTAAGGTATGAATCATTTTATCGTGTACAAAACTAGTATGCTGTTCCTGGATCAATCCTTCACGTTGATATGAGGAGTATAATGGCATAGCGCTCTTAATAGATTCAGAGATTGCTTCGCTTCTCTTGCAATGACTGCTTGGATTACGTAACTGTGTGATCGAATATTGCTTTTATCAGTAGAACCGGATGATAATCTGTCATAGTGAGTCCGCTAACATAAGATGCATTGAACTGTGAAAAAAAATATTCTGATAACCGGCGTTCCGGGCGTAGGCAAGACAACCCTTATAATGAAGATTGTTGAGGCGATGGAAGGTGTTGGTACGGTTGGTTTCTATACAGATGAGATAAGAGAGAGGGGGATTAGGACCGGTTTTTCTTTGACAAGCATAACTGGCGGTCGAAGCATATTATCACACGTAAATACTAAGAGCAGATTCAGAGTCGGTAAATACGGTGTTGATGTGGCAGGTTTTGAATCCTTTATCGAAAGGATTTCGTTTTTTGATGAAACTACCGGCATGATCGTGATTGATGAGATTGGAAAGATGGAATGTTTCTCGGCAAAATTTACGAAACTTGTAAGGGCATTATTGGATTTGGAGAAATTATTTATCGCGACTATTGCCCTTAAAGGTGAAGGATTAATCGCAGAGGTTAAAAGGCGGCCTGACGTTGAGCTGTTTGAGATAACCAGAGATAACAGAAATTATTTGCTCCAGAGAATTCTGGATTACACATCATCAAGACCCTCCCATTAGAACACCCTTTTGTCATTTCGTGCTTGATAAGTCTGCCCCGTACTTGATACGGGGGAATCCAGTACTTTTAAACCTCTAGATTCCTGCTTTCGCAGGAATGACATCATTTCGTGGGAGGATTGATGAATACCTCTTTCATCATATGCGTTTCCTCTTCATTGTATAGTATTTTTAACCAAAGTTGTGGTATGGAAGGCTTTAGTATCACGAGAAGGAATTATATGGGCGAGTTCCGGATTGTTACAGAATTTGAACCGAAAGGTGACCAGACAAAGGCAATCGCGCAGCTTATTGCCGGTGTCGAGAAAGGGGCGCCCCATCAGGTTCTCCTTGGGGTAACGGGTTCGGGCAAGACCTTTACCATAGCGAATGTTATTCAGGCGGTTCAGAGGCCCACCCTTGTCATCGCCCATAACAAAACGCTGGCGGCTCAGCTTTACAGCGAATTCAAGATGCTTTTCCCGGAGAATGCCGTCGAGTACTTCGTCAGCTACTATGACTACTATCAGCCCGAGGCCTATATCCCGAGCACGGATACTTATATTGAAAAGGATTCCTCCATCAACGAGGAAATCGATAAACTGCGCCACTCGGCGACCCATTCCCTTCTGGACCGTAACGATGTCATTATCGTGGCGAGCGTGTCCTGCATTTACGGCCTCGGCTCTCCGGAAGCTTATTATGGCATGCTGCTTCGCCTGGAAGAGGGTTTGGAGATTCCGCGGGATGAGATGCTGGCCCGGCTGGTGGAGATTCAGTACGAACGTAATGACATTGATTTTCACCGGGGGACATTTCGTGTCCGGGGTGATGTCGTGGAAATCTTCCCACCGTACGAAGAAGAAAAAGCGATCCGGGTGGAATTTTTCGGAGACAACATCGAGTCGATATCCATGGTTGATCCCCTCCGGGGAAGGAAGCTGAATGCTGTCCAGAAAATAGCCATCTATCCCGGCAGTCACTACGTAACAACAAGAGACAATATGAAGCGTGCTATTGCCGCAATCAGGGAAGAACTTGCAGAGAGGCTTCAGGAACTGCACAGGGAAAACAAGCTGCTTGAGGCACAGAGGTTGGAGCAGCGGACAAATTTCGATATGGAAATGATGGAGGAGATGGGCTACTGCCAGGGAATAGAAAATTATTCCCGCCACCTTACAGGCAGGAGGCCAGGGGAACCTCCCCCCACTCTGATGGAATATCTCCCCGAAAACGCACTGGTCATCATTGATGAAAGCCACGCCACCATTCCTCAACTGGTCGGAATGTACAGGGGTGATAGGTCGAGAAAAGAAACGTTGGTCAACTACGGTTTCCGCCTCCCCTCCGCCCTGGATAACCGGCCTCTAATGTTCGCGGAATATGAGTGCTTCGGCAAACAGAGGATATACGTATCGGCTACACCGGCCGCGTACGAGCTGAATAAGGCCAGGGGAAAGGTTGTAGAGCAGATCATACGACCCACGGGTCTTATGGACCCGGAGATTATAGTGAAGCCTGTTAGTCACCAGGTCGATGATCTCCTCGCGGAGATCCATGACAGGGAGAGCAAAGGTGAGCGTGTGCTGGTGACCACACTGACCAAGAGGATGGCGGAGAATCTGAGCGCTTACTACGGAAATCTCGGCGTAAAGGTAAAATATCTTCATTCTGATATCCATACCCTGGAGCGCGTCAGCATTATCAGGGACCTGCGCTTAGGGGAATTTGATGTCCTGGTTGGCGTCAATCTTTTGCGGGAAGGCCTTGATATCCCCGAGGTGTCGCTGGTTGCTATCCTGGATGCAGACAAGGAAGGCTTTCTGCGCTCCGAGCGCTCCTTGATCCAGACCAGTGGTAGGGCCGCCAGGAATATATCGGGACAGGTGATCATGTATGCCGACAAGATAACCGACTCCATCAAGACTTGTCTTGATGAAACAAAAAGGCGAAGAGAAATACAGAGGCGCTACAATGAAGAACACCATATCACTCCTGAGTCCATCAAAAAATCCATCAGTGATATACTTGCGTCCATCTACGAAGCCGACTATGTCACAGTGCCTGTCGTTTCTGAGGACAGGAAACTTTATATTTCGGAAGATGAGCTCCCCGTAATGATCAGGAAATTGAAAGTGGAGATGAAGGAAGCCGCGAAAAATCTTGAATTTGAGAAGGCGGCACAGCTCCGAGATCAGATCAAGGAATATACCGCTATTCTGGTGGAAATGGGGGAAGAGATTTGAAGCGTATTCAAATTGCAGGAATATTTATATGCTTTTTATTGCTGGTCTTTGCTGATCTCGCGCCTGCTAAAACAGTGGTGGATCAAGTAAGCGGGAATATCAAGGAGAGAATCAAAACGTCAGAAGTTTCTCCGACAATCAAATGCGGAGAGGGGATAGCGTGTGAATCAGCACTGCTGCCGAAGTTTTATTCCGAGCGGGATTTTCAGCCCGCATGGAGCGACGACTACGGGCCGACTCCTTATGTTAAGAATTTTCTTGATGTGATTCGTGTTGCATATCGCGAAGGGTTAAATCCCGAAGACTATCATCCGGGGAAAATCAAGGCGGTGATTACTGAGCTTAATGAGCATCGCAGCAAGGGGGAACCGTTGGACGCGGTAAGGCTCACCGATCTCGATCTCATGCTGACGGATGCCTTTCTCCTTTATGCATCCCATCTTCTTGAGGGCCGCGTGGATCATCAGCATGTTTATCCCGGTTGGGTTATAAGTGAGAGATCAACCGACCTCACCGCTGTTCTCCACTACGCCCTTGAGTCGGGCGCAATAAAGAGCTCACTGGCTGATCTCGCACCTGCTTATAAAGGCTACACTAGGCTTAAAGAAAAATTGGACTCGTATCGGCACATTGCCGGAAAGGGTGGTTGGCCAAAGATACCCAAGGGCCCAATGCTTCACAAAGGATCCCATGGCAAAAGGGTGGCGATACTGCGCCAAAGGCTCATCGCCTCGGGCGATCTCAGTTTTGAGGCGCCAATTTTGAATATCGTCTTTGATCACAATCTGGAAAAGGCCGTCAGCAGGTTTCAGATGAGACATGGTTTGAAAGGTGACGGACGTGTCGGCAAAGCGACATTGGAGGTCCTGAATATATCCATTGGAAAAAGAATTCGCCAGATAGCGTTGAACATGGATCGCATGCGCTGGCTCCCCGATGAAATAGGTGAGCGTTATATTTTCGTGAATGTTGCCGACTTCTCTCTGAAGGTCATCGATGACGAAAAGGTTATCATGGCGATGAAGATCATTGCGGGGAAAGGCGAGCAGCGAAGCTGCATCATAAGCGGTGAAATGACGTATATGGAATTAAATCCATACTGGAGGATACCGGACAGCATTGCCGCCAAAGAGATACTACCACAGATTAAGAAAAATCCCGGCTACCTGACGGAAAAGCGCATAAAGGTCTTTAAAGATTGGGCTGAGGCTGATGAAGAGAAAGCGGTAGATCCTAAAAAAGTGAAATGGTCTAGCGTGAAGGCCAGCAACCTCGGCTATAAGTTCCGTCAGGAATCAGGTCCCACAAATCCTTTAGGAAGAATAAAGTTTATTTTCCCCAATCTGTGTGAAATATATCTTCATGATACACCGGCACGGCATTTATTCGGGCAGTCCCGTCGCGATTTAAGCCATGGATGCATACGTATCGAAAAGCCCGTTGAATTGGCAACCTACCTTCTAAAGAATAAGGAAACATGGACACGCAAAAAGATACTGGCGGAAATCAAAAAGGAGAAAAGGCAGGTTGTAATGCTTCCTGAGCCAATCAATGTTCACATCTTCTATGGTACGGCATGGGTGGATCAAGATGGAGAACTTCAATTTCGCAGCGACATTTATCGGATTGACGATGTACCGTATAAAGTGCCCATCGGCATCCGTTAAGTCTCCCTTTTGTAAAGGGAGATTTAGAGGGATTTTGGACCACCCCTAGCCCCCGCCGGCGGGGGACAAGTCCCTATTCTAAGGGGGGATATAAAGTATTTATTTCGTAATAATATTGCAGTAGCTGAGTTTCTATGAAAGATGAGTTGACCAAGAAATTTAAAAATGCACCCGTTTCACCGGGCGTCTACGTTATGAAAGACAAAGATGGCAGGGTAATCTACGTCGGGAAGGCCAATAATCCGAGAAACCGCGTCAAGGCTTATCTCGGAGGGACGGACTCACGCTTCATGATACCTTTTCTTGTTTCCAAAGTTCATGATGTGGAATTCATCATTACGGAAACGGAGAAAGAGGCCCTGATCCTGGAGAATAACCTGATCAAGGAACACCGGCCCCGGTACAACGTTATTTTCAGAGATGACAAAACCTACTTCAACATTCGGATCAATTTGAATGATCCGTTTCCACGGTTTCATCTGATAAGGCGCCCGAAAAAAGATGGCTCCAGACATTTTGGTCCGTACCCGTCGAGCGCCGCGGCAAAAGAAACACTCCGCTTTCTTCAGTCTATCTTCCCTCTCCGTACATGCGGGGATCAGGAAGTGAAAGGGAGAAAGAGGCCCTGTCTTGAGTATGAGATCAAGCGATGTCTCGCCCCCTGTGTCGGCTATATTGATGAGGCGTCATATCAGCGGTTGGTAAGTGACAGCGTGGCATTTATGGAAGGGCGCGAGAAAACACTGATTGCCGATCTTCACGCACGGATGGATGAAGCGTCTGATCAGTTGTGTTTTGAAGAAGCGGCGGCATTGAGGGACAGGATTGCCGCTATTAATGAGACGCTGGAGAAGCAGCGGGTGGTATCCATGTCTTTCAAGGATCAGGATGTATTCGGCATATATCGGGAGGGAAACCTGACTCAGATATGTATGCTCTATGTAAGAAAGGGCAAGATTATCGGAAAAAAGGTCTTTCCCCTCTTTAAAATAAGGACTGCATCTCCTGAAATACTGTCGTCCGTATTGAAACAATATTATGACGGTGAGGTTTACATACCTGACGAGATAATCATTTCTGAAAATATCGAAGATCATGCAGTTATGGAGGAATGGCTCTCGGATAAAAAAGGGAAAAATGTTTCATTGCTCATACCGAGAAGAGGCTCGGGAAAGGAACTTGTTCACATCGCAGAAAGCAACGCTAAAAGCATGTTTGAGGAGGAAAAGCACGCGACAGATGCGGATGAAACGCTCAGTAAACTCGCCGAAGTGCTCAAATTAAAAAATATACCGGGCCGCATAGAGTGCTTCGATATTTCGAATATTGGTGGAAAATATGCGGTCGGCTCGATGGTTACCTTTGTTGATGGAAGACCGTGGAAAGCGGGATACAGGCGCTTCCGGATCAGAACTATTGAGGGGGCTGATGATTACGCCATGATGTATGAAGTACTCAGCCGCCGGTATGCGAAAAAAGACAACTTACCTGATCTGATAGTTGTGGATGGAGGAAAAGGACAACTGGGTGTAGCGGTCACTATGATGAGAGACCTGCATATTGAAAGGGTCGATGTCATCGGTCTGGCGAAAGAGGGCAGGGGAATGGCTGCCGATAAGGGAGAAGATAGGGCTTATCTTGTCGGGAAGAAGAATCCCGTTTACATATCGAGATGGCCTGACGTCCTTTTTCTGCTCCAGCGGGTGAGAGATGAAGCGCACAGATTTGCCGTCACATATTATCGCAAGTTGAAGAATAAGAGGGATTTTGAGTCGGTACTGGATAACATTCCCGGCATCGGCGCATCCAAGAAAATGGCGCTGCTTGGGTACTTTGGAGATATAAGAAAGATAAGAGAAGCCCCGGTGGAGGAACTGCAGAAGGCTGGCGGCATCGGCAGGCAACTGTCTGAAAAAATCTACACCTTTCTCAGGGAACAGGAGGGGGAAAAGGGGGAATGAGTTTTCCGTCTATTTTGGTCATCGCCATCGGCCTGGGCATGGACGCCTTTTCGGTGGCCATCGGTGTGGGAGCCAATGCCAGGGCAATATCGTTCGGGCCGATCTTTCGGCTTTCTTTTTTCTTCGGACTGTTCCAGGTTATTATGCCCATTGCCGGGTGGTCGGCCGGAGCGTCTGTAGCAAATTACATCGCAGGTTATGATCACTGGATCGCCTTCGGTCTGCTCGCCCTGGTGGGCGGTAAAATGATAATGGAGTCATTTAATGAAGATACCAGGGATCACACGGTAGATCCGACAAAAGGGTTCATGCTCATTATACTGTCTGTGGCCACGAGCATCGATGCCCTGGCCGTTGGTCTCAGTTTTACCTTCCTGAAGATATCCATTTTTTATCCGTCCATTATCATTGGTGTAGTCGCCTTTCTTATGACTGCTGTCGGTATGCTCTTCGGGGAAAAGCTGGGGAAGATAATCGGCAAAAGGGTAGAAGTATTGGGGGGCCTTATCCTGATCGGCATTGGTGTGAAAATATTAATCGAACATATGGCATAAATGGAAGGAGTCATGAAAATATGAAATCAATATATTATTCTTTAGCGGCTACCACCCTTGGTGATGTCGGAGTTGTCTGGAGGCAGAAAGGTGATACGCCGGTTGTCGTGAGAATCTTTCTTCCTACTAAGGGGAAGATGGAGAGCCTGATCCGGCAGTCATTTCCCGATGCCGTTAGGCGATCGTATAGTCTGATTGATCAGATATGTGTGAGTATCCGGGAATCTCTGTCAGGAAAGGCCGTTTCATTTCCCGGAACATTTATCGATAAGAGTATTTTCCGTGAATTTCAGAGAAAGATTTTCAGCCAGGCCATGAAGATCCCGAAGGGAAGAGTCAGTACGTACGGCGGTCTCGCAAAGAAGGCCGGAATTCCCAAAGGTGCAAGGGCGGTAGGACGAGTACTTGCAGGCAATCCCTATCCCCTCGTCATCCCCTGCCATCGTATCGTACAGGCCGACGGTGGCTTATGCGGTTTTGGAGGCGGTTTGAAGTTGAAAAGGGATCTCCTCAGTATGGAGGGTGTAACATTCGATTCAAAGGGGAGGGTATTGCCTGAATTTTTCCTGTGAATGTAAACGGCATTAGGAGTTTTTTCGTTTTCGGGCATCATTTATTACGGCTAGGTTATCCCGGTGGATGATTTCATCATAATCTTTATACCCTAAGACCTGTTCGATTTTGGACGTCTTCAGCCCCATAATCTTTCTGATGTCTGAGGAGCTATAATTAACCAGTCCCTTGGCCAGTTGAGTTCCTTCCATATCGACACAGGTTACCGGGTCACCGATACTGAAATCGCCCTCTACGTCGGTTACGCCTGACGGGAGCAGGCTTTTGCCTTCCTCAATAAGAGCCTTCTTTGCCCCTTCATCAAGAAACAGTTTGCCCTGAGACTTCAGGGTAAAGGCAATCCAGTACTTTTTGCTGCTCAGGTATTCGCGCGCAGGCAGAAAGAGGGTTCCTATTTCTTTACCCGCGAAAATATCGTGCAGGACACCCTTCTTTTTGCCGGGTGCTATGATGCAGGGGATGCCCGATGCGGTCACCGCTTTGGCGGCAATGACCTTGCTTTTCATGCCGCCCAATCCGACCTCTGTCGTCTCGTCTGTTGCGGCCGACTCTATCTCTTCTGTAAACTCTTTCACCAGCGTGATGAGTTTCGCCTTTTTTGATTTTGAAGGACTCCGATCGTACAGCCCTTCCGTGCTGGTCAGATTAATCATGAGCTGTCCATCAATGATTTTTGTGATCATAGCGGCAAGGTGATCGTTATCCCCGAATTTAATTTCATCAACGGCTACCGAGTCATTCTCGTTGATGATGGGGATAACCCCCCAGTCAACGATAGTTGATAGGGTATTACGCACATTCAAAAATCGTTTTCTGTCTGTCAGGTCACTCATCGTTAAGAGGATCTGGGCAACGAAGATGCTGTATTTTCCAAAGGAGTTGGAATAGACCCTCATCAGCCTGCTCTGCCCGATTGCAGCAGCGGCCTGTTTCTGGGGCATGCTTTTCAGTTTGCCCGTTATCCCCATTCTGTGTTTCCCGGAGGCAATGGCGCCTGAAGTTACAATCACAATCTGGTATCCCTCCTTCGTGAGTTGCGCCATCTCATCAACAAGTTGTTCTATAATCTGAAGATCAAGACCATTTTCACCGGTTAAGACGGCGCTGCCGATTTTGATGAGGACGCGCTTGATGTTTGCTAGGATTGTTTTTCTAACCATAATTATTTTACGTTACCTTTTCCATGCAGAGTTTTTGTGATTTCATTTATCACAGTATCAATTCCTTCTCCGGTTACAGCGGAAAAGGCTAATACCTTTACGCCGTTTTTTTTGAAGATGTCAATTTCTTTTTTGAGCCTTTCCTGGGTGGCTGGAAGGTCTATTTTATTTATGGCAACAACCTGCGGCTTTTCCATTAAGGCCGGGTTGAATAGTACAAGCTCGCGGTTGACGGTTTCAAAATCCCGCCAGGCATTACTGGATGATTCATTGGAAATGTCGAGTAAATGAAGCAGAACGGATGTCCTTTCAATATGGCGCAGGAATCGCGTCCCCATTCCCATACCTTCGTGAGCGCCTTTGATCAAACCGGGGATATCAGCAATGACAAAGGTTTCGTGACGCCCGTATTTTACAACACCCAGATGCGGCACTAATGTCGTGAAAGGATAATCGGCTATTTTGGGTCTCGCGGCTGATACTCTGGATATGAAAGTGGATTTCCCAACATTGGGAAGGCCGATAATACCCACATCTGCCAGGAGCTTCAACTCAAGGTTAATCCATCTTTCCTCACCCTTTATTCCCTCCTGTGCGTGGCGTGGCGCCTGGTTGGTCGATGTCGCGAACCAAGCGTTACCTTTGCCGCCTGCGCCTCCCTTCGCGACAATACAACTTTGTCCTTCAACCGCAAGATCAGCCAGAATTTCGCCGGTGTCTGCATCCTTAACAATTGTACCTACGGGAACAATTATTTCAACATCAGGAGAATCCTTGCCGGTTCTGTCGCTCCCTTTTCCGTGGCCGCCGTGCTTTGCCACATGGTGCTGTTTATACTTAAGATTAAGCAGGGTTCTGTGGCTGCTTTCGGCACGTATTATTACATCACCTCCCCGGCCTCCATTTCCGCCGTCCGGCCCGCCGCGGGGCACAAACTTTTCCCTTCTGAAACTTACGCAGCCCCGGCCCCCATCGCCTGCCTTCACATAGATTTTTGCTTCATCAATGAATTTCATAGAAAAAGGTATTAAAAAAAAGAGGCACTTAAATAAGTGCCTCAAAGAAATTCACATGCATTGCATGAAATTCCCGGCCATTTTTTGATGGCCAAAGTAGTATAGCTTATGATACTTTGCGAACATTCACGGCTGCCTGTCCCTTATGATCCTGCTTTACCGTGAACTCTACACGCTCCCCCTCTGCTAAACTGCGAAATCCTTCGCCGTCAATTGATGTGTAGTGAACAAAAACATCTTCTCCCGATTCCCGAGAGATAAAACCATAGCCTTTCTTGTCGTTAAACCATTTAACAACGCCGGTTTCACGCTCATCCATTTTCCCTAATATCCTCCTATTTATTTGAAAGCTGGCTATGAAGCGTAAACGCTTACTTTTTTTCTTTTTTTGTCCAGCCTTTCATACATTACAATGCCGTCAATCTTGGAAAAGATTGTGTAGTCTTTCCCCAAGCCGACATTATTGCCCGGATGGATCTTAGTCCCGACTTGACGGACGATGATGGAGCCAGCATTGATCTTCTGGCCGCCAAACACCTTAATGCCCCGCCTCTGGGCGTTGCTGTCCCTTCCGTTGCGGGAACTGCCCTGTCCCTTCTTATGTGCCATGTTATTGCTATCCTCCGCTTAAATGGAAATTTCCTTTATCTTCATTTTTGTCAATTTTTGACGGTGCCCAGTTTTCTTCTTAAACCCTTTCCGTCTTTTCATTTTAAAGACATTAAGTTTATCCGCCTTTGTCTGTTCAATAATCTCACCGCTGACCTTTGCACCCTTGAGAAGGGGGGTACCTACCCTGATTTCTTCTCCTTTGGAGACCATCAGCACCTCTTCAAAAAGAACAACGTCTCCCTTACCGCCGTTTATTTTCTCGACGGTAATTACGTCGCCTTCAGATACCCTGTGCTGTTTTCCACCTGTTTTTATGACCGCATACATACGATTTGATCCTCATAAGCAAATTTGGGTTGCACTCTATCGAAAAAAATCATCATTTGTCAATATAATTTATTTGATTATTTTCTAAAAAAAGATTCAGTGATGGCCCGGCCCTTTTAAAATAACTTTCAGGAAGGTTTTTCGTTGAAATAGGAACGGTACTTGTACCGGTTTCTCTCTATATCCCAATACTTAGACAGGGCAAAATTGCGGGGGAATATGGGTTTGGATAGGTATGGCAGGGAGTCTTTCTTAAAATTATCCAGCAGTTCTTGAAAAACCAGGTCTTTTTTACTATTGCTTACGAATGGCCGCTCTTTTTTGTACTCATAAAAAATTTCTGGTCCTAGGACTTTAGTTACAAGTTCAAATTGTTCAGGTTTGGTAAAATAGGACGATTTAAGTTCGATCTTGCTCCTGATCAAAAGTTCAACCTTTGTTGTATCTGCCGCAATAGGTCTTGATTCATCCCAGACTTCAACTCTTAATCCATTGGCAAGAGGTATTTCTTCCACAAGTTTCATTAATATATATTATCATCTTTATACTTGACCTGCAATTGCATTCCTCATATAAAGGGTCATAAAATAATCGCATAATAAAAGTGAAGACATAGATAGTGCAGTACTCGCCGGAGCGATGAGGCACGATGAACATCATCCGGAGCATGTGATATTGATGCACACTGCCAAAATAATTATCTCTGCATGAACGATGATAAATTCATCCACCTATGCCAGCCGGATTCGTATAAATCCTGCGGGGCATGCTGTGGACTTTATAACTACGCAAACAGCACGAAAGAAGGGCTGGTTGGACGATTAAGAGAAAGGACTGATCTTTTTCATAAAACTGTTAACAGCCCGGCAGACATGGCAGGTTATTCCGAGATGATAAAAATGTCGGAAGACCAGGCAAAAATATATGATGTTATCTACTGTTGTGAATATCTGGGTTTTCTTGACCATGAGGAAAAAAAGGTAGGCTGTCTCCTCCATCCGCAGCAGAATAATGGTGTGGATTTGAGGGAGGCTTCATTTTATGGAAGAGTGCTTTGTGAAGGGCATCTCTGTCTCAGCTATCATTATCTGACCAGAGAAGAAAAGCTGGCCCTGGTGAATGTTACAGACGACTGGTACCTCTATGGACTGTGTGTGACAGATATTGATCTCGCCAAATCATATTTTCGCATGGTAAGTGAGAAGGTGTGTGAAATGCCGTCACCTGAAAGATTTAAAGAAAGCGTTTTCAAAGATATCGCCCTTCGTTTTTTTTCCTTCAAGATTTCCTGGCCTTTTCGGTCATATGCGTCCAACCGCTTCGGCAAGTATTATTTTGACGGATCGGAATATATGATCAACCACATTGATTACAAAGCACTTGGGTGTGAGCGATCGCGATTTGACACTATCTTCCTTAGCCTTTCTTCCGAGTTTAAAAATTTGCGGGAATTAAAGGAGGCGGAAAACCTGATTCAGGCAAATATTGATGAATTTGCGGACAGGTATTCATGTCTTTCAATACCTGGCAGTGGAGTACCTAATGGGCAAGGTAAAAAAGGAGATTCTCATTTCCAAACCGGAAATTGATGACAGGGTTCAGAGCCTGGCTGATGAAATTTCCCGGGACTATGAGGGGAAAGATTTGGTCCTTATCTGTATTCTTAAAGGTGCTTTTGTATTTATGGCAGATCTCATCCGGCGTCTTCGCATTCCATGCAAGGTAGATTTTGTCAGGCTGGCCAGCTATGGCACAGGAACAGTCAGCTCGGGGAGTATTATGATCACTAAGGATATTGAGACGCCCATACATGGCAGAGATGTTCTTATCGTGGAGGACATTGTTGATACAGGTCTGACCCTGTCCTTTTTAGTTGACAAGCTGAAGGAAAAAAAGCCTCAATCATTAAAAGTATGCGTGCTTCTCGATAAAAAAGAGAGAAGAAAAGTTCCGTTTGAAGCAGAGTACGTAGGCTTCGATATACCTGATCGTTTTGTCGTGGGATATGGTCTTGATTTCAATGAAATGTATCGATTCCTGCCGGACGTATGTGTCATCGATGAAAGCTGATGAACAATTTAACCTTAAAAGAAGGGATAAAAGACAAAAGAGCTGTTCTGATTATTTGGAGGGTGCATGATCATTCAATGTAAAAAGTGCCAGACGAAATACAAGTTTGATGAATCCCTGATCGAAGGCGAAGGTGTATGGGTCAGGTGCAGTCAATGTAAAGATGTATTCTTCTTGGATAATCCGAAGAAGGCTGAAATTACATCCCGGACAGAGCAGAGTAGGGATATAAAAGGAGAAGCACCAGCAGTACAGGGGCAGATATTTGAAGACCGGATAGAGGAGGTAAGGAGGCTGGATACTCCTGTGAAGGACATTGAAGAAGATTCGGGAGACAGCGACATACGTGAGCGAACCGGAGTCGCAAGGACAGAATCTGAAGGGATGCACGATGAAGATGAAACATCCGAAGAAAAAGTCGAGAGAAAACATGCATTGAGCCGGGGATTGCAGCTTCTCATTTTATTTATCGTACTCTTAATCGGAGGCATATATTTCGTATTTTTTGCCGGGACGGGGGGGCAAACATTATTTGATAGAATTCTCGGCACAAGTCAGAAGGCTGAGGAGGTTGGTCCGGCACAGGTCGACCTGACGGATGTCAGGCAGCGACTGGTTAATAACACGACCCTCGGTACTATCAGAGTTATCGAAGGAACGGCAATCAATCAGTCTTCATTTCCTATGACAAGAATAAAAGTAAGGGGTGAGCTTACCGATGCGTATACGGTGGTTCTTGGAGTAAAAGAATCGTATTGCGGTAACCTGCTGAACGATATTGAACTTGCGACCATGACAGAGGATCAAATACAAAAGGAACTGTCCAACCCCCAGGGGAGTGATGTATCCAATGACAGGATTGCGCCCAAGGGTCAGATCCCCTTCATGATCGTATTTACCCGTGAGCCGGCGGGTCTGGTTAAAACGTTTGTTACACCAGTAGGGGCCGAGCGGCTGCTGCCGTGAGATTCGGTTTAATGTTGAACTGTCTTAATTTTCAATTTTAGCTTTTTCTTTTTTATAAGTGATCTTCTGTTTGCCTCCATCACACGAGCCCACGACCTTTTGATCTTTAACCTCGTCTGCAGGCACTATTTCAAGGGTATAATTTACCACGCCTTTGGCCTCCAGCTTTGCGTCAATTTCATCTTTAAGCTCGTTGCAGGGTTTTATCTGAGCGAAT
>DATKLL010000177.1:0-5480 GCA_035542475.1 Syntrophales bacterium | reverse complement strand
CGTTCAATTCTTGCTGCCGTTTCCTCAGGTGTTTCTCTTGAAAAAATATCGATCATATCGAAACCAAGGTTCAAATTTTTGATTTTTGAATAATAGTTGAGAGTCATAAAGTTGACATAGTGATGATTAAAAAGCAGGGTGGTCCGTGCACTGTCATTATTTGTTCTCACTGCATCATTATGTATTAGCTGAATCAATCTCTTATTGGGCCATTGCTCTTTGACCGGCGGGTGAGCATAAACAAGTTGGTTATTAAGGATTTCGAAGTCTTTTATCTTTAGGTAAATGGGTTTTGATGAGAATGAAATGTAAAGGTAGTTGAACACTGGAAAAATCATGAGCATGACCAATAGGACTTTACCGCATCGTATCGATGACAGTCGCACAAGTGCCGAACTCATCAATATTGCAAGTGCCGGATATATCGGGCTTAAATAGCGATAGTCTTTGTTTACACCAAAGGAAAAGATGAGAAATGGGACGGAAAACCAAAGTAGGAGAAAATAGAAACGGCCCTTATTCATATTTGAGAATGATTCAGTTCCTACGAGAAGAATAAGTTTGTGCAGCAGCAATAGAACGATTAGAAAAAAGAAATAAGCAGAAATCCCATAATTGATATTATAGGTCCAGTAGTCAAGGATAGTTTTGATTGAGAAAACTTCCCCCATTCCATAATTCACTGCAACACTACCGTATCCAGATTTCAGTGCAAAATTAATAATAGACCTGATATTGCTGATATACCAAGTTCCAAAAATCAAGAAGCCAACAAGAATCATAGCTAAGATATTTCTGAGTGCATTCCTTGGCATCCCTTTCAGTTCTCTGATTTTCCCTGTGAAGATGAATAAAGTGGGCGGTAATATATAAAGGACAAAAGTAACCTTCATGAGCATGCCGAGTCCGAGAACTACTCCGAGGGCATAACAGTCTTTGCTATTTTCAAAGAATTCTGATTTAAGAAAGTAATACATCCACATGATAACAAAGACCATTAAGCCATACTCGACAAGGAACTCTCTTGACATAGCAAATATCAATGGGAAGAGATTAAGTATCAGAACACTTAACAAAGCCTCTCTTCTTTCCATAATAAACGTTACGAGTTTATAAAGGTAACAGCTTCCGACAACAATAAAAAACAAATTAATTAATAGAGCACTTGTATAATTATCTCCTCCCAGTATGTAAAAAGGTATCGGCAAAACAGTAATGAGGGGGGCCTTAGTCTGAAGAGTCAGCCTAAAAGCGTTTAAAAATGGAATGATTCCTCTGCTCGTAAGGGTATGATATAAGACTTCGCTACTATCGAGATAATGCGACTGGTCCCACATGGGAGGGGCCTGATCTTTTATAATCCATACAATATTTGTTGCAACAAAAAACAGTATTATGCCGGCTAAAATACAATGATATCTGTTTATCACTATTCTCATATAACTCAATTTCTCAGGAATTTATTGTCCGGGTCGCAGGAAGTATGCTGTAGTAGAAAGTGTTCTTGTCCAAACCTGCCTATACTGCTTGCGTGATCAGTTTTTCTCAAAAACCGCTGCAAACTTCACATAGCATGAAGAATCAATGTCGCCTGGATTCTTTATAACATGAATGGTTAGTCTTAGGTCATTAAGGTTATTCCTGATTCTGCTTATGAGGTGAGGTATGTCATAGAAGCGTCCATGCCGCTCTTCCCATCCGTCAGCAGCATAAATAATAGCGTCGTTTTCAAACTTTATACTACCTTCCGACAGAACAGCAATATCAGTTTGTATTGCATAAACAGTGAAGAGATATAGGGGTAATATACAAAGTCGACCGTCACTGCTTAAAACCCTTGATGCCTCCCTAATAAACCGCATGTCGGAATCTCTCTCAAAATGCTCAAACGAACAATGAAGTGCCATCTTTGTTGCAAAGCCGTCCTCCAGCGGCATATGGGCCGCGTCTCCCCCGATCACGTTATTATTTACTCCGTTGGGAAATTTTAGATCCTGCCGATAAACTTTACACCCGTAGAGTTTCTCATATATCTCTGGAACAGGCGAGTAGCTGTTAGCAATATCAATATAGACATCGCTTCGGGAAAGCGCTAATAGTTTTGCCGCCAGATAATGCTCAAGAGATTTCTCTATAAAATTGTTTCTTGATTGGTAGCAAGAGTAATAATCATTAAACTCAGGGTAATTAGCTTTTTGCATGTAGTTCCGATACTCGTCTACATTTATAACAAAATCTGATACGTTGAAATCATTACCCTTTAGTTCAGCTATGATCTTATCTATAACATTGTTATCACCAAATGGAACCCAGCTTTGAATCAGGGATCTATGCATATAATCTCCCTCTCTCTTTCTCCGGTTGCTCAGCAGCCTTTTCCCAGCATTATCGCCAAACGCCTTGTGATCATACCCACGTTAATTATGCGGAACGCCTGCCGACTATTAAATCAAAAAAGATATTAATTTACAAGCAAGTTCCTCCGAACACATTTTCATGTCGTGTATGTGGAAAAGAAGCCTTTTTGATTTGTCATAGGAAGAATTCATAAAGACATTCATTTCCCAGTCCTAGGCACTACCTCCATTTCCTTATGTCTGGGTTTTTCATATGTTCGCTTATTGCTCTTTACACCAAATTCCATTCATAGTATCCTCACGCCTTTCACATTATCCGGATCAGCCACAGGTTTATTCTTTACAGGTAATCGCACCTGCGTTGCGCCTTCGTACAATCCAATATAGACGTAAAACTTAGCAGGTAAAGGAGTTGTTATATCAAACTCATCCCTTATCACCTCGCCCTTTCTCCATTCATTTGTTGGATATTTGGCATGCGGACGATGATCTGCATTCAGGATGGGTATGTCATCATCTGAATAAAAATGAACGAATACGTTATAGTCATGACTGATTGTATCAAGACATTCCCATAAGAAGACCAGTCTGTATCCCCCTTCAGTGCGTTCCAGTTTGCAGTCAAGAAGCATGATCTGGTCTGAAAAATTTATTGAATGGCCATCATACTCCCCGAGTTCCTTTCTGCTCCCGTAGACCTTTTCATATTTTGAGTCTTTCTTATAAATGGTCAGGGTCGTCCCATCAGGAACATGGAGGATAGCCCCTATCCTTCTGAATTTCAGCCTACCCTCTTCCACAACCTTTATCGCCTCACGGTTCTTAATATTAGCGAAATCAGGCCCGATGTTTCCCGATTTTGTGACAACGTAATCAGAATCCCGCTCAATTCTGTCAACAGTCTTATCGATCTCTTCAGTAGTCTGATAAAGAGTTTGAAAACGTGTACCCTTGGAATAATAGTTTAAATTGTCTTCGTTAATATAGGGATGGTTAAATAGCAAGGTAGCCAGCGTATTCTTTTTACCTGTTCTTATTGCATCATTATCAAGGAATTCGATAATCTCTTCATCAGGCCAATGCCCCCGCTGGACTGGTGGATGTCCAAAGTTAAGCCAGTTATGTAAAAGTATAAACTGCCCTGCACGCACAGAGATGGCTTTTTGATAAAATGAAATGAAGAGATAGTTAAACAGAGGGAAAAGCAGGAGGACAAACAAAAGGAGCCTTCCATATTTTCTTATTCTTAATTGCTGGATAATGGTTATACCGACCAGCATTGCGAGCGCAGGCAAAAAAGGAATCGTATAACGAATATCTTTGTTCACTCCAAACGTTAAAACGGCGAAAGGCAGTGCCACCCAGATTATGAGAAAACAGAGGTGTGAGCTGTCAATACCTGCAATGGATCCTTTTTTGATGATGACAAAAATATTTGCAGCCGTCATAAAAATAATTAGGAAGAAAAAATACGCTGAAATACCATGATTTATAAAAATAAGCCAGTAGTCAAGAACAGCTCTTATCGAAAAGACATCTCCGGTGCCATAATGCTTAGCTACACTACCGTATCCTGCAAGCAATACATTACTAATGGCAAACGATATGTTCTTAAAATACCATATTCCGGAGATCAAAGCTCCTATTAACAAAGTGAGGAAGATGTTTTTGATATAACTCATTGGTAATTTCTTGAGTTCGATAATCCTTTTTATGACGAGAAAAAAGCAAGGGAATAGGACATAAAGCAAAAAACTGATCTTCATAAGCATCCCGAGGCCGAAGATAATTCCGAGAATCGGGACATATTGTTTTTCCTCAAAACAGTTAGACCTCAACAGATAAAACATCCAGATGATCACAAAAGTCATCAGGCCGTAATCAACAAAAAACTCCCTTGACAGAGAAAAGACAAGTGGGAAAGTATTTAGGATAAAAACGCTTAGTATCGCTTCCTTTTTGCCGGCGATTAGCATGCAGAGCCTATAAAGATAGCAACTACTGAGAACAAGAAAAACCAGATTCATAAGGAGTGCGCTTTTATACCCTTCCCCGAAGAGGACATAAAAGGGTATCGGTAAAGCCCCGATCAGTGGCGCCTTATTCTTGAAGGTTTCGGAAAAGACCTTTAAGAAAGACAGAACCCCTTCCCGCACAAGCGCGCCATATAAGACCTTGCTGCCTTCAAGATACTGAGACTGGTCCCACATGGGGGGGGCCAAGTCCATCCTGACCCAGATGATGTTTGTTATTGCAAAGAAGACAATGATGCAGGTCAGGGCAAGGACATATTTGTCAGAACGTATTTTACCCATCAGGCCGATCATATGAATTTTATTTTTTTAGCTGCAAAAAGACACATTCTTAGTAGAATTAAGCCATGTTTGAATCTGCTTATATTCGTCGAGCCATACGTTCGTTCTTTGTACCGGATCGGTATTTCGACAATCTTAAGATTCAGTTTTGAGGCCCCGAAGATCAAATCGAAATCCCCGAAGGGGTCAAATTCTCCAAAAAACTTCCTGCCGACCTTCAACTGTTCGTAATCTCTCTTGAACATAACCTTTGTCCCGCACAGGGTATCCTTAAACCTCTGATCAAGGAGCCAAGTGAACATCAGGCTGAAGAATTTATTGCCAAGAAGATTCAGAAACCGCATTGCCTTTTTGTCCATATTGTAAACTAGCCTGCTGCCGTTGATAAATTCACCCTTTCCTGAGGCAATTGCATAGTGAAACTTTGGAAGGTCTTCAGGTGGCACCGTGAGATCGGCGTCGAGGATCATCAAGATATCGCCGGACGCCATGTCGAACCCCTTCCTTACAGCGTCCCCCTTCCCCTTTCCGTCCTGCTGCGCAATCTTAATGTCGTAGGTATCTTTGTATTTCTCATACACTTCCTTGATCCTCCTCCATGTATCGTCGGAAGAATTTCCCTCAATAAAAATGATTTCGGTATGCGTTCCCATGAGAGGCATTCTTTGCACTGCGTTTTCTATGTTCCCGCTCTCATTCCTCGCGGGGATGATGACCGAAACTGAATACTTATTCTTATACTGCTCCTCAGCCTGCAAAGGGGACGGTTTCGCTATGGTGTAGTTGGTAATACATAACTTTCTGAAAA
>DATKLL010000176.1:0-47592 GCA_035542475.1 Syntrophales bacterium | reverse complement strand
TGGACGTTGTGCACGGTATGCAGTACCGGACAACCCCTGGATTTCGCGTAGGCCACTACCGCGCCTCCCGCCATCCAGTCATGGCTGTGAAGAATCAGCCTCCCCTCATTCTTGGCACGCACCGTCTTGATGATGTTGTTGATAAGTTCCTTCTGAAATTCGGCGGCATTCAACAAAGGGTTGCCGGCATACGCGCAGGAGAGATCGGAAAATATAGAGGAGCTTACCAGATGCACCTTTTCAGGGTCAACCTTATACCTTATCTCCCGCCATGTATGTTCATCGATGTTGCT
This sequence comes from Syntrophales bacterium, assembly GCA_035542475.1. Lineage (GTDB taxonomy): Bacteria > Desulfobacterota > Syntrophia > Syntrophales > UBA2185 > DATKLL01. Next base: position 47,299 of record DATKLL010000176.1, on the reverse strand, counting down.
CTCTCTCTGGAACCTCTTCTTCAGATTCAGCGTCGCCAGGTGACAGTCGACCCCTCTTGCCTTCAGCCCCTCGCATAACGCTGATACCACCTCCCCAAGACCGCCTGCCTTACCGGAAATGTATCTGGCCAGATGCCCCATCTCTTTTGGCAGTCTGCCGGTCTCTGGTGCTACGATCAAAACGGCCGTCCTTTCCGCTCTCTTTAGGAGTTCAAACTTCTTTACCTGCCTCAACACCTTCGACGGATGGCTCCTGTGACGTCGGCGGCTCCGGTCCTTTACATAAATCCCCGGTAATCTGTCCGTCCTGTAACCGGAAGGCAAATTCATTTGAGATTTATTCAGTCTTCTTCCCACAGACAATCCTCTGTATATTTTTCTTTTGATAGATGTCCCACCTGGGAGTGGGTAAGTAAAAATATACGCGGTATACTGGTTTGTTCTTTAGGCTAAACAGTAGTGCCCGAATAGAAAAAGTACAATGGGGATTAAATGGAAGAATAATGGTAGGTATAAATTATGTATAACAATAATCTACCCACTCATTCGATCAGGATTTTAGAGATTCGTTGTCAGGGTTTTCGATGCAGTAAATAGGGATATCCCTTATTGTGATTATCTGTATAGTATTATACTTTAAAAAAAATTTGTATTATTGAATAAGCCAGTTATTAATTATTGCACTACAAAAAGAGAAAATGACATGTCAATTATACTAAAAATACTTCTTGTCGAGGATAATATACACGATGCCGCCTTGATAAAAGAAATGATTTATGAAGACAAAGTAAAAGAAACGGATGATGTTCGCTATGAAATGGTACACAGGAAAACATGCGAAGATGCTTTGAGTTATCTTGCTGAAAGTAAGGTGGATGTAATTCTACTGGATCTGTCGCTTCCCGACAGCAGCGGCCTGGACACTGTAAAAAAAATGGTGGAGCAGGAAAAAAATACCCCGATCATTGTTTTAACAGGTCTTGATGATGAGGAAATCGCTATAAAAGCCATGCAGGTCGGCGTTCAGGACTATTTAAGCAAAAATCGCATAAACGGAATTCTTCTCATCCGTTCTTTAAAATATGCCATTGAGCGTTTTCACACCCTGGCAGAGAAAGAAAGATTGATAAAAGAGCTGAAAGAAGCGCTGGACAATGTAAAAACATTGAGCGGACTGCTTCCGATTTGCGCCAGCTGCAAGAACATACGGTCTGATGACGGATACTGGATGCAGGTTGAGTCGTATCTGGCAGATCATTCCGATCTGATTTTTACGCACAGCATCTGCCCGAGTTGTGCAAAGGAGCTTTATCCCGAGTATTATAAAAAAATGGAAGAGGAAAAACGGCATTATCCGCGGAAAAAGGTTTCTTTATCTGCTTTAATAGGCACCACGGAATCGGATAGCAAGGCATTACTGCAAACCGGACTGATATTGGACATTTCTCTCTGTGGGGTGCAAATTTTAATGCCTGACGCCTGTAAGATGGAAGAAGACAGAATGAGATGCAATATTTCTATTACCTTCACGTTGCCGAACAATGAAACACCGGTCACGATTGAATGCTTGCCGCGATATGTGCTTCATTCCAATAGCGGGACACACGTAGGAGCTTCTTTGGTGGATACTGATATCGAGAGCTACAAAACCCTCCAGAAATATCTGATTAATTCATTAGCATAGATTTCGTTGAATTTTCTGTTCTGTGCATCTATATTCACTGAAAAGATGCTTTTTTGCATGAGATAGAAAGCGATGTTCAAAGACCGGATTATCGATGTGACCACGGGAAATATCTGGGCCTCTATATGGGAAATATCCTGGCCGATGCTTATTATGATGATCTTCGGCTTCTTCGTCGGTTTCACCGATGTTTACGTTGCAGGCCTTATTAGCCCTGATGTCCAGGCAGCGGTCGGCTTTATCACCCAGATATATTTCCTTGTCATTATAATCGCAAATGCCATCAGTATAGGCACGCTTGCCGTAATTTCGAGGGCTATCGGTGCGGGAGAAACGGACAAGGCCGTTGATACCGCAAAGCAGTCGCTCATTCTCGGGCTTTTGATTGCCGCAGCTTTTACGGCAGTTTGTCTCTTATTCTATCGAGGAATCATCGCCCTGGCCGGCTTTCCTCCGCAGATCAGGGATATCGCCGAAAAATTTCTTAGAATTTTCGCATTTGCCCTCGGACCGAATTATCTCCTCATCATTTCAAATGCCGTCTTCCGTGCAAGCGCAGAGGTGAAAAAACCACTCATAACAATGTTGGTTTTCAGCCTGGCCAATATTGCGCTCGACTTCCTTCTCGTTTTCGGCATATTTCCTTTTCCAAAGCTGGGCTATCCTGGCATTGCGCTGGCGACAGCCATTTCCACGATATTGGGAACCGTCATGAACCTGGTTTTTCTCTGGTTTAGTCGCAGGTGGCGGCCTGTTTATGAGAATCCCGGGACCCTGTCTTTTGAGACGATAAAAATCATTTTCAACATCGGCTGGCCGGCCGCGTTTCTGCAAATAGCCTGGAATATGGCTAGTATTATCCTGTTCAACATTCTTGGTAGGCTGAAAGAATCGAGCATTGTCGCTCTTGCTTCCATTGCTAACGGTTTGAGGATTGAGGCGATCATTTTCCTTCCGGCCTTTGCCTTGAATATGGCAGCATCGGTCATTGTAGGCCAGAATCTGGGTGCCGGAGATCCGCAAAGGGCCGAACAGATGGGTTGGAAGCTTGCCGGCGCCGGCATAGGGATCACCAGTATCATGGCTCTTGTCATTTTTATCTGGGCGGAAGGCTTCGCATACATCCTGACCAGAGAGCCCCTCGTTCTTGCCGAGACGGCGCGGTATATCAGATTTAATATGCTTTCTGAGCCCTTTCTGGCCTTAAGCACGGTGATGGGAGGCGGCCTCCAGGGGGCAGGTGATACGAGGGGGACCATGTGGGTGATTATTATATCAATGTGGCTTATCCGTCTCCCCCTCGCGTCGTTCCTGGCGCTCTTCATGGGTTTCGGCGCGCCGGGTGTCTGGTCTGCTATGGTTGTATCGATGATCTGCCAGGGGATCATGATGGCCTGGTGGTTTAACCGGGGCAAGTGGAAGAAACTGGTGCTGCAATAGTGATAAATTGGAAGGCCGGGGATTCAATGGAATGGTTCAAACACTTGAACCCTCGTCCCCTGATTGCGGCTGAATGAAGAAAGATCCTATTTTTTGCACAAATTCTGTGCTGGGAAGGGAGACAGAGAAACATGCTTCACCTTTACAATTCAATGGGGAAACGATTGCAGACATTCAGACCTGTCAATCCCAATTGCGTGAACATATTCACCTGTGGGCCTTCCGTATACCAGAGGGCGCATATCGGCAACTTCCGGACTTTTTTGTTTGAAGATGTCCTGGTTAAATATCTGGAATTCTCCGGTTACAAGGTGAAGCGCGGTCTGAATTTCACCGACATCGAGGACAAGGCTGTGATCGAAGCCGAAAAAAGGCATAAGACGGTGAAACGCCTGACGGAAGTCAACATCAAATCTTTTCTTGATGAGGCATCCCTTCTGAAGATGAAAAGGCCGGACTATCTCCCCCGTGCTTCCCGGGCGGTGGATGAGGCGGTCTGCATCATACGGCAATTGATCGACCGCAAGACGGCATACTGGCATAAAGGTGATGTATATTTTGATCCGTTAAAGTTTCCCGGCTTCGGAAAAATTTATGGCCTCGACATGTCGCGGTGGCCGAAAGCAAAAAGGCGCTTTAGCAAGGATACCTATCCGGGCATGCGCTGGAATCTCGGTGATTTTATTCTCTGGCACGGCCGCAGAGAAGGAGAAAGGGATTACTGGGATACGGAAGTAGGACCGGGAAGACCGGCATGGAACATCCAGGATGCAAGCATGGTCAACCGTTATTTCCATGAGACGCTTTCTATCTACTGCGGGGGGATCGATAACCTGATCCGCCATCACGACTACACACGCGCCATCCTGGAGTCGGTCAGACCCTATCCTATGGCCAGGTTCTGGCTCCATTGTGAACATCTGTTTGTAAACGGACGGAAGATGTCCAAAAGCAGGGGTAATATTTACTACACGGACATGTTGATCAGAAAAGGGTACAGCCCCGCCGAAATCAGATTTTTCCTTATCTGCAATCACTACCGCCGGAGGATCAACTACTCGGAAAGGAATATGCGGAAGGCCGCGGACAGGCTTAAAGCGCTCAAATGTCTTGTGCGCGGTATCAGGGCCACGGCGCGCGGTAAGCCGCAGACCCGCTTTAAAATGGCAATTAACCTCAGGAAAGCGTTTGTCGAGCATATGGACAACGATCTGAATCTGGGGAAAGCTGTTGAGGCAGTGCAGGCTATGTTATCGACAATCAAACCTGAAGTCTTGAAACCGGGAGAGGCCGCGGATATCCTGGGCGTCTTGAAGGAATTAGACCATGTGCTGAATGTCCTGTTTTAGGATAAAGAGATTATTAAACCAGAAGGAGGATGCCATGAAAAGCTTATCGGGGATGCTTATTATTTTTGTCTTGATCTTGGGGCTGGCGGGTCTTGCTGGCGCTGAAGCTAAAATCAAAGGGATAGATGTAAAGTACAAAGTCAAAGATGTGGAAATGAAGGGTTACATAGCCTATGATGAGAACGTCCAAGGCAAGCAACCGGGGGTGTTGGTGGTTGATGAATGGTGGGGACTTACTGATTATGGCCGCAAGCGGGCACGGATGCTGGCAGAGCTGGGATATACCGCCCTTGTCGTTGACATGTACGGGGAAGGAAAGACGGCAACACACCCAGATGATGCGAAGTCGTTCTCATCAGGGATTATGAAAAATTTTGACGTTGCAAAAGAACGATTTATTGCCGGAATGAACCTGCTGAAAAGTCAGTCCACAGTCGACCCATCCCGAATCGTGGCGATTGGCTATTGTTTCGGCGGCGGAATAGTTCTCAACATGGCAAGGCAGGGTGTAGACCTCAAGGGTGTTGCCAGCTTCCACGGGAGTCTGGCGGCCGTCAAACCTGCCCAGCCCGGCTCTGTCAAGGCAAAGATCCTGGTCCTCAATGGTGCTGATGACAAGTTCACTACGAAAGAGCAGATTGAGGCATTTATGCGGGAGATGAAAAATGCCGGCGCCGATTTCCAGTTCATATCATACCCGGGAGCGGTGCACAGTTTTACCAATCCTGATGCGGATGAATTGGGCAAGAAGTTCAAGATGCCGATTGCGTACAACCGTAAGGCGGATAAAGAATCCTGGGAGGAATTAAAAAAGTTTTTGAAACTGATTTTTGCGAAAGAGATAGCATGAGGCATGGCATTAGGCACAGAGCAGAAGCGCAGAATCCCGGCGCCTCTGCGTCATCACATCAGGCGTGAAGTCCGCATGTTATGGATAAGTAATGTCTGAGCCTAAAAAACATCATCGCTTTTCTTTACAGGATATAATAAAATTTATTTTATATTGAACCCTCAAATCATTTTTGCCGTACCGGCCCTATTTTGGGCAAGGTGTTAAATAATGCGAAGACGAAAAATAAGCCTCCGTTCTCTCTTGTCCTCCGTGAAACTGACAATAGCCCTTTTTATTATTATCGTCATTGCCTCCATCTTAGGCACCGTAATACCTCAGCAAGAGGCTGATGTAATTGCCGGCCGTTTCAGTCCCGGGATGATCTCTCTTTTCCGGGAGCTGCAATTATTCAATATTTACCATTCCACATGGTTTATCGGCCTCATGCTCCTCCTATCCATCAATCTGGTCGTCTGCTCGGCAAATCGACTACCTGCTTCCTGGAAACTTTACCGTAAAATATCCGCCCCTGATGAAGCGGAGATCTTTGCGGACCTGCCTTCAGACCGGGTGATTCTCGTTGAAAGACCGTTGAAGGAAGAGGCAATGAAGCTCGAAGGTCTCTTGAAGAAGAAGTACAAAGGTATAAGGCGAAAGGATACAGAGGAAGGTACTTTTATAAATAGTGAAAAGGGTAGGTTTTCGCACCTTGGAGTTTATGTTGTTCATCTAGGCGTACTGGTTATTCTGGCAGGCATGATCATCGGGTTTTTCTTTGGTTTTGATGCTTATGTAGATGTTGCTGAAGGGGAATCAATAGATAAAGTTAAGCTTCAGGGGAAAACCGATTTTAAAAAACTTGATTTCGACGTGCGCTGTGATCGTTTTTCCATTGACTACTATGAAGACGGCACGCCGAAAGTATATCGTTCCGATCTCACCTTTTTACGGGACGGGAAGATTCTTCAACAGGGGCCTATATTCGTCAATCGTCCCGCAACCGTTGAAGGGATTCGTTTTTATCAGGCGAATTTCAGCTCTGTGCCGTCTGGTGCAGTCATCGGTATCAGGAAAGGTCGTGATAGAGCGCTAGCGGTCAGGGTTCATATTGGCACAGAGTTTGATCTGCCGGGAAATGAGGGAAGGGCGAAGATTATTCGCATAGAGGAAAACTTCATGCGTATCGGGCCCGCAGTTAAGCTTGACATACAATCGGCAAAAGGAAACGTTCAATTCTGGATTTTCCAGAATATCGAACAGATAATGGAAGAAAATCCCGGCCTCGTGGAAAGTGTGCCGCTTTTCAATCCGGGCATCTTTGAACCGTATGTCTTTTCCCTCGCCATGATTCAAACCAAATACTATACGGGATTGCAGGTAACGCGGGACCCGGGTGTTCCCGTTGTTATTGCCGGGTCTTTTCTTCTCGTTCTCGGGTTTATGATTGTCTTTTTTTATGCGCACCAGCAGGTTTGGATCAGGATCGACATGCAGGGGAAGAACACACGCATAAGCATAGCCGGCAAGACAAATAAAGATACCGTGGGCCTGAACAGGGAAATAGCCCACTTGGTTGAGAATATATAAAAAGCAGAGGTGTGGATTCATGATCAATACCGTAATCCTTAGCTGGGTTACCTTCATCTATCTTGCGGCCTTCGTTTTATACCTCATAAGAACGATCAGAGGTAAGGAGTTCTGGGGGAGTCTCGCATCGATTACATTGTTTATCGGTCTTGCGGCGCAGACAGCGGCTCTGATCCTTCGCTGGATCGAATCCTACAGGATGGGGATAGGTCATGCGCCTCTTTCCAATTTCTATGAATCTCTGATTTTTTTTGCCTGGACCGTTGTCCTTCTCTATCTGGTTTTTGAGTGGCGGATAAAAAACAAAAGCCTGGGCGCATTCGTTGTTCCCATAGCGTTTCTCGCTATGGCCTTTGCTTCTCTCTCACCCAATATGAACAGCCGTATACAGCCATTGATCCCGGCCCTCCAAAGCAACTGGCTGACAAGCCATGTCGTGACCTGTTTTATGGGATATGCCGCATTCACCATCGCCTGTGGTTTTGGCATCATGTATTTTATAAAGGGTCTTGATCGTCATGCAGGAAGCCATCCGGCGTCGATGCTCCGCTTTCTTCCATCGAGGGGCATTCTGGACGAACTTATCTACCAGAGCGCAGCTCTCGGTTTCGTCTTCCTAACGTTGGGGATTATAACGGGGTCTGTGTGGGCGCATAATGCGTGGGGGTCTTACTGGAGCTGGGATCCGAAAGAGACATGGTCGTTGATTACATGGCTTGTATACGCGGCCATGCTTCATACGCGGTTGGTAAGAGAGTGGCGGGGAAAACGCATGGCCCTTATGGCCGTCATCGGGTTTGCCTGTGTCCTGTTCACGTATCTTGGCGTCAATTATCTGCCCGGCCTCCATAGCTACCTCAAGTCTTGATCGCAGAAATCATGACCACCCTGTTCATCCTTAGGAGATGGTATTCCGATTTAATATATGGTAGTAGTATTCAGTCTATCTGCGGAAGAATGAGCTGACAGTAATTATGACTTCTGACCATCAAGATTATAAGATTCCCATACCAATATTAATAATTTTCTTTATATTATCCGCTTACATAATTGTTATGGGCTATCTCTACTACAGTAATGAAAAGAAAGAGATAAAGGCCAATGCACGGAAAGAACTTACCGCGATTGCCGAACTTAAAGTGCGTGAGATTAACGGCTGGCGAAACGAAAGGTTTGAAGATGCCAAGACAATATTAAATAATCCATTGTTTGCTGACTTCGTAAGGCAATTCCTGCATGGTCATGTCTCAACTAACACAAGAAATACTATCTATTCCTGGCTGAAGTCATTTCAAACATCACCTCAATACAAAAACATACTCCTGATAGACGCAAAGGGAAATGTCAGATTATCCGTGGATAAAAAGGTCATGGCTATTGATAAGCATCATCGCGTCATGATTGAATTGGCGCTGCGAAAAAACGCGGTCACGTTTGTCGATTTCCACATAGATGAGAGAGACAACGCCGTCAGTTTAGACATCCTCGTTCCCATTTCGGCTGCATACGGAAATAAAACGCACACTGTGGGAGTTGTTATGATGTGCATTGAACCCGATGTGCGCTTATATCCCATGATCCAATCATGGCCTATCCCAACTTCTTCCGGTGAGACACTGTTGGTTCGCCGCGAAGGCGATGATGTTGTATTCCTGAATGAACTTCGCCATAAAAAAGATACGCAGCTGATCCTCAGGCGTCCCTTAAGCGAGGAACAATTGCCCGCCGCCATGGCGGCGCGGAGCAAGGAAGGTATTGTAGAGGGGCGGGACTATCGCGGTGCTGATGTGCTTGCAGCAATAAAGGCAGTTCCGAACTCTCCCTGGTTTCTCATCGCCAAGGTAGATACCGACGAGATGAACGCGCCTGTTCGTGAACGATTCTGGATAGCTTTTATCTTTGTCTCTGCTCTCATTATCCTGGCGGGAACAATGACCGGATATATCTGGCGCTACCGGCAGACAAGAATCTACCAAACCGCAAATGAAGCTCTTCAAGCAGAAATTAGGGAGCGGAAACAGGCGGAGAAACTTCTCGAAGAACGGACGATCCAGCTTGAAGCTGCCAACAAGGAACTGGAAAGCTTCTGCTACTCGGTATCGCATGACCTTAGGAACCCGCTTCGCGCCATCGATGGCTATTCACGCACAATTCTTAAAAACCAGGGAGATAAATTTGATGAAGATACCAGGAGCAGATTTAATCGCATCAGACGCAATACCCAAATGATGGGTGAGCTTATTGACGACCTTCTCTCGTTTTCCCGGTTAGGTCGCGCGGAGATTAACATGTCCGATCTTGATATGGAGGATCTTGTCTGCGAAGTCTGGAAGGAGTTGCAGGTAATCAACCCGAACCGACAGCTTAACCTTACTAATAACAACGTCCCTCCAGGTCGGGGAGATCGAACGCTTATAAAACAGGTTTATGCGAACCTTTTGTCAAATGCCGTCAAGTTTACCAAGAATGTGAAAGATGCTTATATAGAGGCCGGAGGGTATTCTGAGGGGAACGAGAATGTATATTACGTCAAAGACAATGGCGTAGGTTTTGACATGAATTATTACGATAAACTGTTCGGCGTCTTTCAGCGGTTGCACAGTGATGATGATTTTGAAGGAACAGGGATAGGCCTGGCCATCGTTCAAAGAATTATCCAAAGGCATGAAGGCCGGGTTTGGGCGGAAGGAAAAGTCAATCAAGGAGCGGTCTTTTATTTTTCTCTTCCGAAAGTCGAGCCGACAAATGTAGACGCTTAAATGCAAATGGGTATTAGAAGAAAAACGACAGGGTTACGATGAGTCTGTATTTTTCGAGACCCTCGGAACCCTGCTGCTGATCCTGCTCGTTAAGATCTTTCCATACCGGTATTTTTAACAGCAAACCAAGATTAGCGTTTTGCAGTGAAGGAAAGGAGAAACGCATTCCGGGTGAGAGATAGAGGATATTTCCTCCTGAAGCCACAACACCAACGCCGTTTTCCTGATCACGTTCTAGGTGCAAGAAGTTCAGCTCCAGTATGCCGTCCAGCTTCGAGAGAAAGCTGCTCGTATTGCCGTACAGTTCATACACTCCAGCCAGATTCGCCCTCAGCTCCGTGCCGAACTGGAAATTTTCTCTCGCGGTGAAGAAGTCGGCTCCCAAATCTCCGTTTAATGTGAAGGAGCCAAAGGCCCGTGCCGCGGAAACATTAAGGGTGTAGGAGGGGGCACCGAAACCAGGCTGCATGGCCGGATCAATCTCTCCACCAAGTTCCTTGTGGTAACTGCCCGTCGGCAAGCTCATCATAAAGGAGACAGCCATGTAGATCCGCTTCTTCCCTTCGAGCGTAACCGTCGTATCTTCGGACCTGTTTCTTGAGAACCCGATCCCGGGGTCGTAATGGAAACCGTAGGTGGCCTGCAATTTAACGTCCGCAAGACCCTCGTTCTCGCCGAAGCCGTCTTGACGCTTGATGTAATACGGTACAATCACCGTGCCCATGAAGGCAGGGGTGAAACCGTAGCTCATGTTTGCACTAAGAAACGTGAATGATGATTTATTGTTCGGCTGGGCAAAGTCATATTTGTTCCACTCCACTTGCTCCAAACGGACTCCGGCGACGAAACCTCCTTCGGGGAGGGTAAGGGGGGAGCAGGTTTCAATCGGGCTGCCGGGGCCGAATGCCAGAGAGACCCCTCCGTGGTGTGACCATGCATTCACAGGAGAAAGCAGCAGGCTGAGGGAGACGAAGACAAACAAATTCTTCACAATAATTCCGTTACGCACAATAAGGCCCTCCATATTTATTGATTGACGCTGTCCTGCGCTGACTTCCGTCTGTGGGACAGCCATAATGCATAGAGCCCGAAGAGACCAAAAATGAGGCTAACGCCGGTTATGATTTTTGTATATGCCGCTACGAGAGGTTTACTGAAAGATACGAGCCTCAGGTCTTTATCTACAGTAATCTCGGTGGTCACACCATGGTAGCCGTGTTGTGATTCTCCCCAAATCTGAAGTTTCCAGATCCCCGGACGGTCCGGCACAAAGGCGACATAGCCGTTCTTGTCCGTACGCCCTGTCTGGTGCGGCTCTTTGTCGCCGGGCCCATATAGTTCATACTCGGAATAGGCCGCAGGATCATTCTCCGCGTAATAAGCCCTGACAGCCATTCCCTTCTGCTCAACGAGATAGTTAATGGAATGGGCCTCGACCTGCACAGCTATGCCCATTATGAACACCATGAGAAATATGAAAATAAATATTATATATAAGGACTGCCTGTTCATTTTGTGACCTCGAAAGTTAGGGTGGTTGTGACGGACATAAAGTCCGCATCCGGATCGTCTTTGATCGGCTCCTTACGTTCAACGGTGAGGAGTTGCCGTCCCTTTTTGAGAGTCACATTTGCCGCGCCTTCTTTATCAGTGACGGCTACTTTCTCGTGATCACCCTCAATCGTTGCCCCGGACAATGGCTTACCGCCAAAGTACACCTTCAGCGGCAGCGCTTCCCCCGGCCTGAGATTGAAAGGGTTCTTTTGCGGGACAATGTCAAGCTTTATCCCCGCCGTCGGCTGCCAGAAAGATTCTCCCCACAAGATGATGGATTTGGAGTAATGGTGGGAGCGAACCGCCTCTACCACACGGGATGCCTTTCGCCTGGGCAGGTTTTTCCAGCCATAGATGGTCTTCGACCAATAGCCGCTGTCGAGATCGACAAGGATCAGTGCAGCAGTTCCTGTCGGCTGTATCATAAGAACCTTTCCCTGCATTTCTTTCCTAAAGTCGACGGGCTTACCTTCGGTGTTAAAGACTGTGATCTTTTTCACAACGGCAGGATCATATTCTGTTCGCTTATCGCCATGGCCGTATACTACGATGTAGCCGTTTACTTTTTTTTCTATCCAGTAGTCATGGGCTGATGCCATACCGGCGGTCAGGGCTCCCGATACAAATAGCAGACATATGATCATCATTGTGATTCCCTTCATATACACCTCCGTTTTGCTCAGGAATATAAGGACAAGGACGGTACCTGTTACCTCCAGGGCACCGACCATCGTAAGATGGGGAAGCATCATGGCCGGCAGGGTGTACTTCAGCGGGTATGGGAAGTAGAAGGAACCCGCTGCTGATCCGGCGTACAGCAGGGGCTGGATGCCAAGCTGCAAAGCCGCGGCGAAGGCGCCGAGGTTAAGAGCAAGATACGATGCCACCCCGGCAGCGGATAGACGCAGAAGGAGGGAAGGCTTGGCCATTTCCTTTGAATCAAGTAACTTCCCGGCAGTAGTGAACTCCCCTGCCTTGATGATCAGTCTGTATATCCAGAATCCGACAAACGTGCCTACAAAGGCGATATTGAAGCAATTTGCCCCGATGGCCGTGATTCCCCCATCCCCCATGACAAGGGCTTGAATAATCAACGAGATGGAGACCGCCATAAGTGCGGACCATGGTCCCAGAAGAATCGCGACGAGTGTGGCCCCAGACATATGACCCGTTGTCCCGCCCGGTATCGGTAAGACGAATATCATAATTACCAGGCTGAATACCGCCCCCATCGCCAGATAGGGAACTTGGGCCGCCTTAACGGTTTGTTTTACTTTTTTCGATGCCACCGCCCAAAGAGGAACCATGATGCCGAACATCGTTCCGTACGTAGCAGGTCCTAAATAACCGTCCGGTATATGCATTAATATAAACCCTTGTTGCCGTCTGCTTGCAATGGTAGCACGATTATAAAAATAATACAGCAATCGTGTTACGATATAAATATTAGTAACACATATAAATTGGCCTGTCAAGTGAATTTATCGGGTTTGTATTCGACAAAGGTGCTGTCTGCTTCCGGATTCAGGGGATTAAGGGATCGAGTGATCAGGGGTTCGATGTATCTTTTTTAATATTGAGATAACCTCCGAGTCCTCCATATCGGGAAAACTTTGATAAAAAGATGCGACCGCAAAGGAGTAACCCCTGTCTATATGAAGGCATATAATCAAATCGACCTCACGCTTTATCATATGGTATGAATTTTCATGGGCAACGGGAACGGCACATAATACTTTCATGGCTTGTTTCTCTTTAGCAAATCTTATGGCTGCAAGCATGGTAAAGCCGGTAGCAAGCCCGTCATCGACTATAATGACGCAGCGCTCTCTTAAGTCAGGGAAGGGTCTTGACCCACGGTATAATTTATCTCTGCGCAGGACTTCCCCGTATACTTCATCCACGATTGCGTCGATTTCCCTTTCCGATACATAACCGGAATCAATCAATCTTTGATTTAGTATAACCTGTCTATCCAAGGTAACAGCCCCGAACCCTATTTGATCATTTTGAGGTATAGGCAGCTTGCGAAGCGTTATAGGTTCTAATAAACAATTAAATTTCCTGGCGATAGGATAGCCGACTGAAATCCCGCCCCTCGGTATGCCGAGGACGATAGGATTTTTATCCTCTTCACTAAGGTGAATTTTTGCAGAAAGTCTTTCACCCGCATCAAGTCTGTTTTTAAAGAGAATCATATCAAGCGCCTTTCCGGGGATGATCCAAAAATTTTTATTTTTCCGTATTCACCGTCAAAACCGGGTTTTATATGAACATGACCAGCCCGCACACGTGAGATCGCTTCCTGAAGAGTATGCGAACCGGCATCTGATATGTCTTTCAGCGGTACATCCATGAGAATCTTGAATTCGCTGCCGAGATCTTGCAACAATTTTATGTATTCCTTTTTTACAGTCATGCTCGTTACGCCTACCTCATGGGTTTCTGCAATAATCTCATTGAGAGGTATTATGGAATAAAAGGGAGGCGAACCTTTCGGCTTAAACCCCATTTTTTTATCCGCGAGGATTTCGATCCTGTGCATTACGCCGAGGGTCACTTTTTTCCCGCAAACGGGGCAGAGGTAGTTATGCTTTACCGTTTCTTTCGGGCTCGTGCTTATACCGCATGAGCGGTGGCCGTCATAGTAGTATTTCCCTTCCTCCGGGAAGAATTCAATAGTTCCTGCAAAGCCTCTCCTCGTTTTTATTGCATCCGTTATTGCTCCGTATGAGATTTCCGTATCAAATATGCTTGCCTCCCGTCCAATCCTGCTTGGGGAATGGGCGTCGGAATTGGATATCAGGGTTATCTTGTTGAGAAATGAAAGTCTCCAGTTCATTGCCGGGTCAGAGGAGAGTCCCGTCTCGATGGTGTAAATATTGTGCGTCAATTCTTCAAAGCAATCTTTAAGGGAGTCAAAGCCGGATGCAGCGCCGAATACGGAAAAATGCGGTGTCCACGCATGGGCGGGCACAAGCATGGCATCTGCGGATGAACCAAGCGCTATCTTCAAGAGTTCTTTCACATCCAGTCTCAGTATGGGTCGTCCGTCAGAGGTGAGGGTCCCTATTTTTGAAAGGGCCATATTTAATTTTGCGGCATCCGCAAAGTCTCGTAATAAAATAAGGGAATGAATTTTCCGCGTCTTCCCTTTTTTACTGTAAATGCAGCTTATCTCTCCGGATAGTAGAAAGAAGACGTCGGCGTTGCAGGAATCAGGGATGCAGTGTGACCGATACTTTTTCTTCAGGCAAAAAAGTCCATTTCCCGCCGGCACAATCTTTTCTTTTAATTCCTTAAACCAACCCGGGTGTGTGATGTCGCCCGTACCGATGACAGTGATGCCTTTCAGCTGTGCCCATTTCCAGATATTTTCGGGTGATAAATCCCTGCTTGTCGCTATTGAATATTTTGAATGGATGTGGAGATCAGCGATGAAACGCATGAGGTTTTATTTCTTCGGACTCATATATTTTAGAAACCAATCCACGGCAAGCTTCGCAACCTTATCAAGGGCGCCGGTCTCCTCGAAAAGATGTGACGCTCCCGGCACGATCGCCAAAGACTTTACACACTTGATCATTTGAAAGGCTTCTTTGTTCATGGCTACGACCGGCCTGTCTTCACCACCCACGATAAGCAGTGTCGGTGCTTTGACTTTGTCAAGATAATCCATCGCCATATCGGGACGGCCGCCCCGCGAGACAATCGCGGAGATTCCTTCCGGCTCACGGGCAGCGGCCTGAATAGAGGCAGCCGCGCCCGTACTTGCCCCGAAGTAGCCTATCTTTAATCCGCGCGTTCCGGGTCTATTTTGCAGCCAATGGGAACCTGCAAGGAGCCGCTCGGCAAGAAGCCCGATGTCGAAGACCTTCCTGCGGTCCGTTTCCTCGGATTCTTCCAGAAGATCGAAAAGGAGTGTTCCTAAACCGGCCTCCTGCAACAGCCGGGCGACATAGCTGTTCCGGGGGCTGAGACGGCCGCTTCCGGTGCCGTGTGCAAATGCAATCACACCGGTCGTTTCCGGAGGCAGGTTGAGTATCCCCAGCAAATTCATTCCCCCGGCAGGTATGACCACTTCCTTTCCCTGGTTTTGAGTCATGATCTTGATAAACTTCCGTATTAAGATGTATTCAATCAGTGCATGGCACTTTGTCTATAGAGGCCTTCCTCCAGTTTTAAGAGTCGTTCGTCAAAAGATTGATGGCGGAGGGTGAAGAGGCGACACCCTCCACCACCTGAAGAGAAGAAAATGAAAAATGGTAGCTACAGGATGAGGTTGTTCGAAAATCCGTCGAAAAAACGGATGACCGTCATACACCGCCTTATCTGCAGCGGCGAGCGGATGACGGAATATAATGCAACTCTTCTGTCACGCGATCATCCTCGGCATTAAACATTTATAGATCAGCACTTGTAAGCATAAAAATGATTGAAGCAAAATCCCTGCGGATCACTTTGCATCAAATCTGTTTCCGTCTGGCACTGCCCTATCATTCTTTTTGATACCTCTTCATAATCAGGGCGTTTTTCCTCATCACTTTTACACTTTACGCATATGGCTTCGTGATCGTAGCTGGATAAAATCCTTTTATCCGATGGTTTCAACTTTCTATGGCACCTTACGCACTCGATTGCGCACATAAGCCTTTCTTTCCAATCCATTATTTTTTAACTCCTTTCAATATCCGTATGCGGTGATAATTTAAAATCAAAAATTTTGTTGATTCGGACCGTCACCTTTCTCTGAATTTGGGGGACTGTATTTTGCTTCTTCAAATCAGGTGAATAGCCGTCTAAATATGCCATGTTCTCTTCTTTTTCCGCTTCCCCGATTAACTGATAACCAGTGTCTGTTTTTGAGTCCCACACGACAATTGCCAGATTATGATTCTTCCCCAGCAGGTTTGACATAGTACCGGGACAAAACCATTCCGTAAGGACAACGTTATCTTTTGAAGCAAGGGAAAGCTTTTTTGAGGCCGCTATATGGGGTATGCCTTCCTCATTTACGGTCGCAATAAACACATGCCGGGTCTTCTCGGACAGCTCAACCGACTTTTTCAATAGTTCTTTTCTCATTCCTGGACCGCTGTTCATCTTCGTTTAAAATCTGCAACACTTCCTCATCTTCGGTTTGCTCAAATTTAAAATAGAACTGTCCAACCGCCGCGAAGTATTCAGGCACACGCAGGCATATTACTTCATCAGCGTCTTTTGTTAATCTCCTCAAGCTGTCTTCCGGTCCCACAGGCAGGGCAATCATCAACCGCCGTGGATTTTCCTGATGGATGGACCAAATCGTCGCCTGCATGGTGGCGCCGGTTGCTATACCGTCATCTACGATTATGACATATCTTCCCTTTAAGTTTATTTTGGGGAAGTTCCTGCGAAAATAATTAACGCGCTCGGCTATTACTTTCAATTGTTCCGTTTTTTCCCTATTGATAAATAAATCGGTTGCGCCGACCTGTGCCGCTATCATCTTGTTCAAAAATAAAGCGCCATTTTCACTAATTGCTCCGATAGCCAATTCCGGATTGAAAGGGGCGCCAAGTTTCCGCGATAACGCAATATCCAAATCACAGTTCAATATTAGTGCAACCTTGCGGGCGACAATTATCCCTCCGCGCAGAATCGCTACAACAATCGGATCTTCTTTTTCGAGTTCGAGATTTTTTAATTCATCGCCCAAAAGCACTCCCGCCTCTCTCCTGTCCGAGAAAGGCTGGCTGCTTCTTGATATAATACGCAGCTCACCCATCAAATTTGATTCCTTTCACATTTCATGGGAATGCCGCCCGTTTTGCACGTGGTTCATCATTATTCTCATCGCCCTTATTTCATTGTTTAACTTCAGAAAGGCCTTCTCATACTTACCCTTGCGCTCAGAATTTAATGCTGGATTCATCAATACCAACTTCATGCCGGTTTGAATAATTTCGGCTTCTTCAAGTAAACATTTCAAGTGTTGAATATCCTTCAGTCCGGTGAAATTCTCCATATAACTTTTATAAACTCCTTTATGTCGCGAAAGATTCGCTATGGACCTTTGCATAATTAACGGTCGGTCATCGCGAGTTCTGTTATTTCTCACCCATGACCTTCCATACGGGAGACGGCGGAAATAATTAGACGTTAATGCAGTCTTCTTTCCAGAGGCAATCCTCTGCACATGAATCTTTTGTGTGAAAGCACGGTGAATAACCTTCAATCATCTGATAATCACGGATGATATCTTCTTTTTTGCGGCCAATTCTTACATCAACACCCTTTTTCTTTGCTATCTCACGCACTTCTTTAATGTTCATTCTGAGCCTCCCGCTGTAATATTTAATTGTTTTGACCCGGGGCCCCGTTTTGAAGGCGGGGCTGTTCAATATGCACCAACATATTGACACGATTTTAATCGTTAAATTAGAGTGTTTATCAACCGAAGGCAATGATGATAAAATAGAAGAATAATGGTAGGTATAAGCTACTATGGGAAGGAGTTAAAATTTGCCTGAGATTAAAGAAGGACTTTATGTCATTTCGCAAATATCATCTTTAATGAGATCAGAAGAAGTGCCACCCCGAATATTCTTTCCAGGACTATATTTGACAGACTTGTGGCTATTTTTGCGCCAATGAGACCGCCGATAAAAAATCCCAGGCATATAAAACCCGCGATATTTAAGTCCACGTAACCCTGCCTGTAATATGTCCATGCCGCAAGTATGCCGATCGGTGGAACCAGTAAAGCCAGCGTTGTCCCCTGAGCCATATGTTGTGAGATGCCAAAAAATAAAACAAGGGCCGGGACAATGATCGTCCCTCCTCCAATGCCGATGAGACCGCTGAGAACTCCGGCGACAAGTCCCAGCAGGATATATAGAAATATGGTCATGATAAAATTCCTGAATTAAAATGGTTATATTTCATCCAGTAATGTAAAGGTTCCGAGGATTCAAGAGTTCAAGAGTTTGAACAAATTATATTGAATCACCAACATCCTGCCTGCATGTCTCGCCTTGTGGGCGGAGAGCATCACAGTGGATTAAAGGTGTCTATCCTTTGCAATATTTTTCATTGCGTTGGTATGCCAATAGTCAGAGTTACCGTCTTAGAACCGAAAAGACTGCACGTACCCGTGACCTCTATCGTATCGCCTTCGGCAGCCGGAACATTATATTTGTATGTAAAGGTCTCCGGTTCTGGTTGACTATCATACTTGTTTTTGCTCACTACCGCTCCGTTCTTCTTAATCTCCACATACTTTATGTAGTGAAAATCCGTAGCGATAGATTTGTGCGTGATCGTGACCGTCAACGTATGTGTACTTGCATCATATTCAAGTTTTATGTCCTTGGGTGCGGTGGCAAAGGACATCTGAGGGTATAAGCAGAAAACGGCCAATAAGGTTAAAGCCACACTCCATCTAAACGTAAAGGGCCAGGTTCTCCGTATCATTTTGTACCTCCATAATTTTTATGATTATTATTGTGCTATTAATGTTCTTATTAACTATTGAAATCAATAAGCATTAAATGGAAGAATAATGGTAGCTATTTCCTACTATTTCACAGCCATTTTATCCTTATTGTGTACTATCATACTATAAATTACTTTTTAGCATCTCGGGAAACGGACATGCATACGCTGGAACCCTTAAATCCTTACCCCATTTTCTCTATGTAAGACAGGAGAACAAAATGGCAACTGTGCCTGAGAATTATTTTTTGCCACCGATGCCGGAGGGTATGGAAGGGCTGACAGAACTGGCCCTCAACCTCCGGTGGTCATGGAGCCATACGGCTGATCCCTTATGGGAATACATTGATCCCGATATCTGGCGCGTAACCGGCAACCCTTGGCTGATCCTGCAGACAGTTTCGAGGACGAGGCTTGAGGCGCTTAAGGCTGACCAGAAGTTTCTTGAACTGATGGACAAATACATAACGGCGCACCGTGAATCCATGCAGACCATCAGATGGTTTCAGCAGGCTTATCCTCTATCGCCGGTCATGGTTGTGTATTTCAGCATGGAGTATGGCCTCGGGGAAGCCCTTCCCATTTACTCCGGAGGACTCGGAATACTCGCAGGCGATTACCTCAAGACGGCCAGTGACCTAGGTGTATCGGCCGTGGGGATAGGACTCCTTTATCAACAGGGTTATTTCCGCCAGACATTGGACGCCGATGGCGGCCAGAGGGAGGTCTTTCCTTATAATGATCCGACTCAACTGCCTGTCGTGCCCGTGCGCGATCGAGAAGGGGAATGGCTTCATGTGGAAGTCGACTTTCCCGGCCGTCCACTTCGCTTGCGTGTCTGGGAAGCAACGGTGGGGCAGGTAAAGCTGTATCTTTTGGACAGCAACGATCTTATCAACAGCGCCGCCGACAGAGGCATCACCAGTGAGCTGTATGGCGGCGGGCCGGAACTGCGCCTGCAGCAGGAGATTGCCCTCGGCATCGGCGGGTGGCGCGTCCTAACAAAGCTGGGTATTGAACCGGAGATCTGCCATCTCAACGAGGGCCATGCGGCTCTGGCTGTGCTGGAGCGGGCCCGGGATTTTATGACGGGACATGGACAATCCTTCGATGTCGCACTGACCGTGACGCGCAGCGGCAACGTCTTTACAACCCACACACCGGTTGAGGCCGGTTTCGATCGATTTCCCCCGTATATGGTTGAGCACTATCTGGCGCCTTACGCCGATAAACTGGGGATAAGTCTGGAGACGCTGCTTGCGCTGGGGCGTCAAGATCCAATGGATGAAAATGAGCCGCTCAATATGGCCTATCTCGCCGTCAGGGGGTCAGGAGCGGTCAACGCCGTGAGCCGTGTACATGGAGAGGTCAGCCGCCGTATATTTCAGCCCCTTTTCCCACGCATACCTGAGAGAGAAGTTCCGGTCACCCATGTCACTAATGGGGTCCATGTACCGTCCTGGGATTCTGCGGCAGCCGATACCCTTTGGACTGACTTCTGCGGTGATGCGCGATGGCAGGGTACACTGGAGTTGATCGAACAGAATCTGAAGGAGGTGTCGGAGGAAAATCTGTGGGCCTTCCGTTCGGCTAGTATAAAAGAATTGATTCGATACGTCAGGGAGAGGCTGGCGAGACAGCTTGCCGCAACAGGCGCACCGCGGAAGAACATTGATGAATGTGTGCAGCTCCTCGATCCTGAATGTCTTACTATGGGTTTCGCGCGGCGGTTCACCAGCTACAAGAGGCCGAATCTCCTGCTTCACGATCCTGAACGTCTGGTCCGTCTTCTCACCCATCCGGAAAGGCCTGTGCAGCTTATTATAGCAGGCAAGGCCCATCCTCATGATATTGACGGTAAGGAAATGATCCGGGCGTGGTCGCACTTTATAAGCCGCCCGGAAGTGCGTCCCCACGTGGTTTTTCTCACCGACTATGACATGGCCCTGGCTCAGAAACTCGTACAGGGGGTTGACCTGTGGATCAACACCCCCCGCCGTCCCTGGGAGGCTTGCGGAACCAGCGGCATGAAGGTGCTCGTTAACGGGGGCTTGAATCTGTCCGAACTTGACGGCTGGTGGGCTGAAGCTTATCGTCCTGAGGTGGGATGGGCGCTTGGCGATGGCCGCGAACATGGAGACGAACCGGACTGGGATGCTCATGAAGCAGAAGAGTTATACCGTCTTTTGGAAACGGAAGTTATTCCCTGCTTCTATGAAAGGAATACTGATGGCATTCCTTCATCCTGGGTGGCGCATATGCGGGCGAGCATGGCGGAATTGACCCCGGCCTTCAGCTCCAACAGGATGCTGCGGGAATATGTGGAAAGGCTTTACCTGCCGGCGATTGAGGCTTTTCGAAAGCGCACGGAGAATGATGGCCAAACGGCGAAGCAGATCAACCAGTGGCGTAAATCAATTGAAGCCTTGTGGCCACAGCTGAAAATGAGGAATTTGGATGTCAAGAATCTGGGCGATAATCTGTTCGCATTTAAGGTAGAAGTTACGCTCGGCGCGGTCAATCCCAGCACAATAGAAGTGCAGCTTTATGCGGATGCTCCGGACGCAGGACCGCCCGAGATTCACAATATGGCAAGGGCCGGCCTTTTGGATGCGGGCGGGGGTACATATTTCTATGAAACGAGGATAGAGACTCAGAGGTCGCCGAATGACTTTACACCCCGCGTGATCCCTGCCCTTAGCGGCGCTATGATGCCGCTGGAGGCGCCGCAGATCCTCTGGTATCGATAGTGTGAAGAAGGGGACATAAATATTTAGACAAGAATTACGATACAATCATAAATAAAAGATAGGAGTGCTACCGCGGCTGCGGCCCTTGGGTTACCTGAACAATATCACCGATGCGAAGCCACTTTGAGAAGGCAGTCCTCACTTCTTCGGGCGTCAGTTTCATATATTTCCGGGCAGCAATAACAGGTTCGTCGAGAGGCAGTTTATTACTCGCCCTGTTAATAAGTCCCAGTGCTATACTTTCGGTACTCGCTTCCGAAAGAAGTATTTCACGGAGCAATAGAGCTTTTGCCTTTTTCAGTTCATCAGGTGAGACGGGTTCATCCTGCATCTTTCTCAGATCATGCTCAATGATGGCCCGGGCTTTAGACACATTACCGGAATCGCAGGCATACCTGATTTCGTAAAGGGATCGCGTTACTCCTATGTCGAAGGATGATGAAACGTAATAAACAAGCCCTGTATTTTCTCTCAGGTCTCGGTAGAGCCATGTTGAGTAGAAGGCGCCGCCCAGGACATGGTTGCCTAATTCCAGGGCGTAATAATCCGGATGGGATCTGGTTAAGCCGAGTGTTTCAGCCAGAATTACCTTCACCTGAGTCTGGCTGAGGTCCGGGATGGATGTGGCGGATGGCTTGTTCGGCGGGACTGAGGGAAGAAAAGTTTCCGGGTTTGGCCCTGCTGACCTCCAGGATCCGAAATGTTTCTCTATAATCGTTCTGGCCTCTTCCGGGTTCACCTTGCCGATAACAACTATGGTCGTTAAATCCGGGCGAAAGACCTTTTGATAGTAAGATTTCACATCCTCCAGCGTCAGTAAAGAGATGGTAGCCGGCGTGGCCTGCCGCAGTGTGGCGTCATTTCCCGGAAAGAGGGAAGCTTTGAGGGCCCTGTTTGTCAGATAACGGGGGCTTTCAAGTTCACCCGCTACTTCACCTGCAACCTGCTTCTGCAATATTTTAAAGGCTTCTTCAGGAAACGCGGGTTGAAGCAGGTTTTGCGCCAGCAGATGCACGCCGCGATCAAAGTGCCCAGCCAGAACCTGCAGGGAGAAGTTGGTATCAACGGACACGTCTGCCCCGATGTCATCAACGGCTTTCTGGAAAGAAAGCCGGTCCATCGACTTGGTTCCGAATGAAAAAAGAGGACTTAGTACAAGATTCACTCCCTCTTTTCCGCCAGGGGTCTCCATGTCTGGATTGTTCCGCACATGGCCATATACACTTACAGTGTCGCTTATGGTTTCACGCTGTACGATTAGCGTAAGACCGTTTTGGAAAACAGTGACCGCAGGTTTCACAGTGGAAACGGTTGTAAATAGCTTGCTCAATGCCTTCTCTGCCCACTCGGGCAGTTTGACCGTCTTTGTCAGTTTCGGGATGAAGGACTCCATTTTGCCGTGAGGTTTTGAAGAGACTGGTTTTCCTGCGGCTTCCGGGATGAGAACAGCCTCTATAGTTTGGTTGAGTTTAAGATATTTTTTTGCCACCCCGCTGACATCAGCTGCAGAGACCTGCTGGATTGCTTTTTCAGTATCGTCCGGGGATTGATGGCCCTCCACAGCCAGTGCCTGCGACCAGGCCATGGCCAGATCGGAGACTGAGTTTTTCCGAAGCTCCGCCTGCATTAACCTGTTGCGCTTTGCAGCCTCAACCAGGTCCTTTGAAAAACCCAGCTTTATGTCCTTAGCCAGCACTATTTTGATTTCTTTCAACAAAGACAACGGATCAGTCCCCTTAGGAAAGGAAGCTGTTACGTAACCCAGACCTGCCGCGGGGAGGGTGCTCAAACTGAATTCGATATCAAGCGCCTTTCCATCTATCACCAGGTTGAACAAATTGCCCCGCTGACTGCTCAATACATCAGCGAGCACCTCGCTTGCAGGATAATCCGGGCTGTTGTAGCCGGGCATACGGAAGGAGATAACTGCTGTCCCATAGGATTGGTCTGTGCTGAGAGTAAAGGTTTTCGGCCTCAGGGGTTTGAGCCGCACTTCCGGGTGTTTGGGAATATTCCTCGGCGGTATTTCAGAGAAGTGTTTTTTGACCTGACTTAATACTGTCTGAGGTTTGACGTCGCCCGCAATTACCAGGATAGCATTGTTTGGCGCATACCATGTGTCGTAAAACTTCTTGATCATAGCCCCGGTTGTTTTATCGAAAGACTCAATAGTACCCAGAGGCGTGTGCGCATAAGGCGTTCCCTTGAACATTTCCGCAAAAAGCCTTTTATAAAAAATAAAATCCGGGTCAGAGAGATCCTGGGCTACTTCCTGTTCAATGGCTCCTCTTTCCTGCTCCCATAAACTTTCACTGTCAAGGACATCACCCATCCGGATGGCCTCAATATGCAGCGCTACATCCAAATCTTCCGCAGGGACAGTGAGGGAATACTGGGTAACCGTCTGCTGTGTGTCGGCATTGAACATGCCGCCCGTCAAAGCGATAATGTCTGCAAGCTGATCCGCTGAAAGACCCGGACTGCCCCTGAACATCATATGCTCCTGGGCATGGGCCATGCCGGGAAAGCCCTTCGGCGCCTCGCTTGAACCCACAATGTAGTTGACCATCACTGTTACAACAGGAGCCCGGTTATTTCGGACAATGACAACACGCAATCCATTCTCCAGGGTGGCTCTCAGTACGCCTTTATCCTGCGTTGCTTGCTCATCCAATGCCCAGGCTGCGGGCAACACGGAAATCAAAATAAAAGTAAGAACTGAAAAAATCAGGTGTATTACTGAAGTCTGCAAGATTATCCTGTGAATCTTAGTCATGGCAACCTCCGATCAAAACCTGGATAGCACCTTCCATCTCTACAATGTTCTCCAACAAACAGTATGCCATACCGGTGCGGATGCATAAGTTAATAAAGCAGAATGTTTATAAATACAACAATGGTTGAGTATATGTCAAATTCTAGGTCAGTACCGCGTTTCAATGATTCCCGGCTGACGATTTGCAAACCTCATCATGGAGATAAAATGATGCATGGGAATTCTATTACCTGTTTCCAAGTGGTAATTGGCCCTGCCCGGTTAGCGCTGATGAGTGACATATCTTGTTTTCCTTTCCTAAGAGGTAGCTTAATCCTACCAATGCTCTTCCATTTTATCCTCATTGTCTCCCTCCGTCGGGTACGTTAATTTATAAACTAATAAAATGTACAGGGACTTTATAAGTTGATGAAGGAGGGGGTGGGATCGATGCCAAAAGGAAAAGTAAAATGGTTTAGTGAACGGATAGGAGCGGGATTCATAAGGACAGAAGAAGGCAAGGATGTATTTTTTAACATCAAGGCCTTTCATGGCAGTGACCTGCAGGGTATACAAAGGGGACAATGTGTGAGCTTTGATATCCTGAAGAGTGAAAGTGGCATTTCATTAGCCGCTGCCAACGTAAAAACCCTCGAAGCCTCATCATGTGCCTGGATATAACGGTGTCACCGAAACTTTAAACAGTTTTATTGGCTGCTGTTAAATAGATATTCCTGTCATAACAATCAAGGAAACAAGCGGTGGGAAAGAAAAGCGCGGGATTACTTCTGTACAGGTATCATGGCGACGTTCCGGAAGTGTTTCTAGTCCATCCGGGCGGGCCGTTTGGGGCCAACAAGGATATCGGAATATGGTCGATCCCCAAAGGGGAGATCGGGCCCCAAGAGGAGCCGCTTTCCGCCGCCGTAAGGGAATTCAGTGAGGAGACGGGTTTTAAAGTGGATGGACGTTTTATAACACTCACGCCGGTCCGGCAGCCTGGCGGCAAGCTTGTCTTTGCGTGGGCGCTCGAAGAAGACCTTGATGCCTCGGCTGTGAAGAGCAATTCCTTCTCCATGGAATGGCCGCCGCATTCAGGAGTTGAGCGCCAGTACCCGGAAATAGACCGTGCCGGCTGGTTTCCGCTGAACACTGCCAAAGAAAAAATCCTGATAGGACAGATCGGCCTGCTGGAGGAACTCGAAACGATCCTCTCTGCCCGGTGATTTTCGCCCTTCACCCGTTAATACGCGATAGCTGGCGATAAAGGGCGAAAAAGGCAGATTTTTATTTTCCCTTTGTTACAATGAAATGATCTCTTCTGTTTTTTGCCCAAGCCTCTTCATTATGCTCCGGATCAAGGGGCTGCTCCTTTCCGTAGCTTATTGTGCTGATTTTTGCTTTATTGATGCCGAGATCGGTCAGGTATTTCATGGCGATCTTCGCACGTCTGTCGCCCAAGGCGAGGTTGTATTCGACCGTACCACGTTCATCGCAATTCCCCTCTATGCGCACAACATATTCGGGGTGCGCCTTAAGCCATTTGGCGTGCGTATCCAGGATCCCTCTTGCATCGGGCCTCAGGTCAAAACGGTCAAAGTCAAAATGTATGTCTTCAAACTCTGATGCCTCTCTTGCCACTTTAGCAGCCTCTTCCGCCGCCGCCGCCTCTTCACCGGCCTTCTCCCTGGCCAACTGTTCTTCCGCAGCCCTTTCTTTTGCCCTTTCCTTAGCTAAGGCCTCCTCCGACTCCTTTTCCATGGCCGTTTCCGCAGGCTGGGCAGGCGCCTGTTTTTCTACGGCCTGCTCTTTCGTGACCACTTTTTTCGCACATCCCGTTGGCAGGATAAATACAAGAAGAATGGCTGCCAAAACCAATGTCATGAAAAATTTATGTCTCTTCATTTCTTCGCTCCTTTCATTATTATTCGGTAGGGACATCGGCTTTGTGCTTAAGCCTGCATAATCCCCGTTTATCTGATTAGAAATCTTGAAAACAATTACGAAACCTTCATGGAAATGTAGAACGACTGGTTACCGCGATTCATGAGGAACACAACGGCTTCGTCCCCCTTAATCTGTGCGACCGCCTTTTTGAAATCGCTTAAATTTCTGATAGCCTTCTTATTAACTTCGCGGATGACATCACCTGGCTCGATCCCCGCATCATCCGCAGGACTGTCCGGCGCTACTCTGATGACAACAACACCCGACTGTGCCTTAATATTAAATTGTTTTCTCCATTGTGGCTTTATATTGTCGACAGCGAGACCGAAGGATTGACTGGGCTTACCCATCTGTGAAGACAGACGCTGTTCCGTCATTTCTACGACTGTCGCTTTAATATCCATCTCCTTGCCCTGCCGCATAAGCTTCACATCGACGGTCTTCCCCACAGGCGTATCCGCAACTATCCACGGAAGGTCACTTGAAGTATTAATCTTCTTGCCATCAAAGGAGAGGATGATATCTCCCTGTTTGATCCCGGCCTTTTCAGCAGGGCTGCCCGGGACAACATCGGCAACAAGGGCTCCCAGCGGCTCTTTCATCCCGAAGGATGCTGCAAGGTCAGGGGTCACCATCTGGATAGACACGCCCAACCACCCGCGGATGACTTTCCCTTTTTCTCTGAGCTGAGTAATTACAGTCTTTGCGGTGTTGCTGGGGATGGCGAACCCGATGCCTTGTCCTGCGGCAACAATGGCCGTGTTGATCCCTACAACCTCACCCTTCAGATTGACCAAGGGTCCGCCGCTGTTTCCCGGATTGATAGGCGCATCGGTCTGAAGGAAATTATCATAAGGGCCGGAGCCGATGACCCGGCCGGAGGCGCTGATGATCCCCTGTGTTACCGTGTGCTCAAGCCCGAAAGGATTCCCTATGGCCAGCACCCAGTCTCCGACCTGCATACTGTCCGAGTCACCGAGTGCCAGGGTCGGCAGATCCTTGAAGATGGATGAGATCTTTATCAGAGCCAGATCCGTCTTGTTATCTCTCCCGACCACCTTCGCCGAGTATTCCCTTCCGTCCGCCAGCTTGACCTTTATTTCGTCAGCCCCGGCGACAACGTGATTGTTTGTGATGATGTATCCACTCTTGTCAACAATGAAACCCGAACCCAGACTTCGTTGTTTCATCTCCCTGTCCGGGATATCACCGAAAAATTGCCCGAAGAAATCCCCGAAAGGCTCTTCATGGGGGCCGAAGAATTGCCTAAATGGGTTTCCAGGAACCCTGACAGTCGATGTTGTGCTGACGTTGACAACGGCCGGTTTGACCATTTTGGCAAGCTCAGCGAAGGACTGGGGAAAACCGGTAACCTCCGTGCGCCCTTTGTCATTGAGGCATGACGCGGTAAAAGCGATTAAAATTGCCGTCAGGATAAAAAAGACCCTATTAGTGTCAAAAGTCCTTAATCTTTTTCTTTCCATGACATCCTCCGTTATTGAAAAATTTCAAAGATTTCATTAGCTGTTATTTACAAGCTGCATTTAAAATGATCCCAATGTATTATCGGATATGGCGAGTCATTGCAAAATTAATCATACTGGGATTCCTCGCTGATGCCCGGGACAACAATGATTAAACACGCATTGGCACAGCCTTGTGAAATGCTAATGCCCACATCATAGCGATGCAATGGGAATAAAATAATAGCTCAATGGCAGGCTTAAGCTACCTATGAAGAGATGGATGTAAGATACGACCTGAGGTTTGTTTTTTTGCTTTTTATCCCGAATTTTGAGCGAAGGTTTTTTCTGTGAAAGTCGACTGCCGTTGGGGATATATTAAGCAGTTCGGTTATTTCCTTTGTCGTTTTTCCTTCTTTGACGAGGCTTGCTACCTCAATTTCCCTCGGCGTCAGGTTGAGATATGCCGAGGTCAGGTTGCGCAGGAATGGCGATATAATGTCGTTCAGATGCGCCTCAACGATCTCCACATGAACCAGCTGGTTTTTGTCCAATTTAAGGTTCTTCAATTTTTCCAGGTACGGCAGCACAAGCTTCTTGACATTGGCCAATACCTGCTCTTCCAGAGTAGTCTTATCTTCTTCCCTGTGTTTCAGTAAGACCTTCAGGGCCGTATTGGCCTCCTGAAGACTTTGTGATTTCAGCTCCAGCTCCTGTTCCCTTGTTTTCAGGGCCTCCTCGGCTGTTTTCCGCTCAGTGATGTCCAGAAGGGACATGACGGTTCTCTTCGTTGAAGGTATGAGCGCGATATTCGCCAGAACGCTTCGGATATTTCCCTGTCTGCCGGTAATCCGGAATTCATAGCCGTCGGACGGCATTTTGAAATGCTTACCCCATGGCCGTTTGAGGTCATTTACTTTGGCCAGATCGTCTTTGACTACAAATTCCAGCCAGCTTTTTTCACCCTCAACCTCAGACCTGGAAAGACCGGACAGTCTTTCAAACTGCCTGTTGGCCAGGATGATTGTTGCATCTTCATCTATTATTATGGTTGCCGTTCCCGTATTTTCAAAAATAGTCCTGTATCTGACTTCTGATTCTTTCAGCGCGTCTTCCACACGCTTTCGTTCTTTCCTTTCTTCCGCCTCGTTCAATGCCCGGGAAACGGCTGGTCCAAGGCGTGACAGCTTATTTTTCAAGACATAATCCGTTGCCCCTTTTTTGAGCAGTTCAATCGCCATTTCTTCGCCCAGTGCCCCGGAAACAAAAATGAAGGGGGTATCGGGACATTTTTCCACGGAAATCTTTAATGCGGCCTGACCGTCAAATGAGGGCAGGGAATAATCCGACAGGATAATGTGCGGGCTGAATCCATTAATCGCATTGATAAAAGCCGTTCTTGCGGCAACGCGTTTTGATACAAAGGTCATGCCTGACTCTCTAAGTTCTTCTTCCATCAATTCGGCATCCGTTGGAACATCCTCAAGGATCAATATTCTTAATTCCTCGCTCATGGTATTAGCCTCCACCTTCTCCCGGGGATTTAAATTTCTTCTGTCCAAGTCTATGCACCGTCGTAGGTTGATCTGTTCATAAACACCCAATACGATCCAATGTCCGCGACAAAACGTGAAAACATATCAGCGTCCATCGGCTTTACAATATAACTGTTGGCCCCAAGCAGGTAGCTTTCAGTTCTGTCCCGCGCTTCATTGGATGAAGTGAAAACCACCGTAGGGATATATTTTGTCCGTTCATCGGATTTGATGCTTTTCAGGACCTCAAGGCCGCTGACTTTGGGAAGCTTTAAATCGAGCAGTATCAGTTTGGGAAGATGACAGGAAAAATCCCCGACGCATCCTTCCGGGCCGAAAAAATAGTCGATCGCCTCCGCGCCGTCATTTATGACATAGACTGAATCACTAATATCCTGTTCACTAATGGTTTCGAGGATCATCTCAACATCATGACGATTATCCTCAATAACGAGAATGTCAACCCCACCCATAGAAATATTTTACTCCTTTCTCAATAGTGTAAAATAAAAGCATGCCCCCTGGTCTGGTTTCCCTTCGGCCCAAACGCGCCCTCCATGTCTGTGTATGATTCGTTGGACGGTTGCCAGGCCGACACCCGTGCCCTCGAAATCTTCGGCGCTGTGGAGGCGCTGGAAAACTCCGAATAACTTATCGTAGTAAGTCATGTCGAAGCCGACGCCATTGTCTTTAATGTAATATACTTCCTCGTTTCCTTCGGTGTAGCCCCCCGCCTCAATATAGGCGGCATCCTTATGTTTCGTGAATTTGATGGCGTTCGAAAGAAGGTTAATATATACCTGCTTTACAAGCGACCTGTCTCCATATCCGAGAGAAATACTATTGATGGACAGGAGCATGTTCCTATCCGGATTTATGATTCGGAGTTCTTTCCAAACATCATTGATAAGACCTTGCATATCCAGCTTTGACATGGAAAGGTCCTTCCTGCCCAGGCGGGAAAATGTCAGGAGATCGTCGATAAGCTTGCCCATCATATGCGCGCTCGATCTTATTACATTAAATTTATTCAGGACGTCCTCATCAAATTTATCCCCATGCTTTTTGAGAATCATGCGTGCGTAACCGTCAATGGCACGAAGGGGGGCGCGGAGGTCATGGGAGACAGAGTAGCTGAAGCTCTCCAGTTCCCTGTTTATCTCTTCAAGTTTGGCTGTCCGCTCCTCGACCCGGCGCTCCAGTTCGTCATGGGATTTCTGTAACGCCTGCTGTGCTGTTCTGAGTTCCGTGACATCGCGGGCGGCGGCAAATACCCCCAACGTCTCCCCTTTGTCGTTTTTAAAGGTCGTTGCATTATACAGAACGTCTATCGTTTGGCCTGACATATGGCGGATAGCCAGGGGGTAGTCTTTAACGAAACCCTGCGAAAAAACCATTTCATATGCTTTTCTTGCTTGCTCCGGGTCAGTGAAATAATCAGAGAAATCGCTTCCGATTAGTTTTTTCCTCGGTATGCCCGTAACATCTTCCACAGCTTTGTTCACATCCATTATCTTGCCCTTGGCGCTTATTGTAGCAAGGGGGTCGATGTTTGCCTCAATAAGCCTGCGGGAGTATATGGATGTATCTTGAAGCTCTTTTTCCTTTCGCTTCAGCTCAGTGATGTCGCGGTTGATCTCCGAGAAGGCAACGGGTTTATTCTGGCGATCGCGTTGTAATGTCCAGCGGCTGTGCACCATTACTTCCCTGCCGTCTTTCTTTGTATGTATGCGTTCTCCTTCCCAGTAACCGTCGCGGAAAAATCTCTCCCGTATGTCTTTCGCTTTCAGCATGGGTTCCGTCTGCAGCAGGCTTAAAATATTTTGCCCTACCGCCTCATTTTTTGACCACCCGTAAAGCTTTTCCGCACCTTTATTCCAGTATGAAATATTGCCGGAAAGGTCGCAAATAAGGATGGCGTCATTAGCCAGATCCAGTAATCGCGCATGACCCTGTGCTTCTTCCTCGGCCAGTTTCTTCATCGTCACATCATTCAAAGAGAAAACCAGAAAATCTATATCTCCCTTATCGTCCAGTATGGGGGTAAGTGTCCAGTCCCAGTATGTAATCCCCCATTCGGGATGATCTGGGAAAGTGAATGGTCTCGCAAATGTCTGATAGGCAGTTTTTGTCTCAACAACCTGACGGAATATTTCCTCTGCATCGGACGGATAGAATTCAAAATGGTTATGGCCGGGAAATTCCGAGACGTCGCGCTGGCAGGCCCTGGCATATGCTTCATTGACCATGATAAGATTAAAATATTTGTCGAGAAATACAATCGGCGTGATGGAATGCTTGAAAAAGGCTCCCAATATTCTAGATTGCTGGATGAGGTTATCCTGGGTTTGCTTCCTCCATTCAATTTCAAGCGAGAGCTGTCTGTCTGCCAAATCGAGTTGGGCAGTACGTTCTCTGACCTGTTCCTCCAACTTTTCATGGGCTTTCACCAGGGCTTCTTCTACCTTTGTGATATCCGTGATGTCGGTTACCGAAGACCGGTAGTGATCAAAATTATTGTACGCATCCGTCACTGCTACAGTACCGATTATGGCGTCGAATAGACTGCCGTCCTTCCTGATGAGTTTCAGTTTACAGGTGTGCTTACTTTTAAGCTCAGAGGCTATCTGGAGGTGGGACTGGAAAATACTTAAATGGCTGGGGATGATGAAGCGACGGAAAGGCTGTTTTATGAGAAATCGCTTTTCTGAGCCAAGGAAAGCTGCACCTGTCACATTTGTCTCAATAATATGTCCCTTTTCGTCTAATGAGAAATATCCGACAGGAGCGAAATCGTAAAGGTCGGCATACTTGCGTTGTGATTTCTCAAGATCCATCTGCGATTTGCGCAGTTCCTCATTCTGCATCTCTAGCTCTATCTGGTGCGTTTGAAGCTCGTGTACGAGCTTGCGGTTTTCTTCATCAGGTAGTTTCTTGATTTCCTTGGCAGCCGTGGGGATGCGCTTTTTCACCCGCTGCCGGAGATCATCAATCTGCCTTTTTGGAGAACTTACTTTTTTCATGGGTGCCTGCTGAGAATTCCAATTATCGTTTACTTTAACTTTCCAACTACTGTCAACCTGAGGGTTTCAATATACTCGTAAAAAATAAGTTCGCGTCCTTCAATTCTTTATGCGTGTATATAGAGAATTTTTTTTCTTTATTCAAGTTTTAGATTTCATTTTCTCATATCCATTTGCTTGGTCATCGCGTCTGTATCTCTTCTTTGTGCCCTGACGACATCTCTAACAGGTAGATGACATCATGCGGTTTGTACTCTATCAAATGCAGCCCCCCATCAAGAGATTGTCGAAGCATCATCTCGATGCGAGCCTGTATTTTCTGCCATGCCTGATCTGTTGTAGAGTGATCCATTCCTGTTCCTCCTCTATTCCCTTTACGCCTGACGGGAAAGTTTCGCTGCGATCTCCGCCACAAACTTTCCCTGAAACCGGGCTTCATTCAACTCGTTTTCGCTGGGCATTCGCTCGCCCTTTGTCCCCGCAATTGTGGAAGCCCCATATGGGGAACCGCCCGTTATTTCATCAATGCGCATCTGGCCCTGAAAGGCATAAGGCAAGCCGACAATGATCATGCCCTGATGAAGAAGAAAGGTGTGGAAGGTGAGGATCGTGGATTCCTGGCCGCCGTGCTGGGTCGCGCTGCTTGCAAAGACGCTGCCTACCTTCCCGACGAGGGCCCCTTTGAGCCAAAGGCCACCGGTCGCGTCGAGAAACTGCCGCATCTGCCCGCACATGTTTCCGAAGCGAGTCGGTGTGCCGAAGATGATCGCATCCGCTTGAGCGAGATCGTCAACCTCGCAGACGGGGACATGGGCAAAATTTTTCTGGGCCTCAAGGGCGCCCATTTTTTTCAGAACTTCTTCGGTGAGCGTCTCGGGTACGCGATACATAGAAACATCAGCGCCTTTAACCCCCTTTGCGCCTTCCGCCACTGCTTCCGCCATGCGGTGGATGTGGCCGAACATGGAATAGTATACGATTAGAATCTTCATGAAAATCCTCCCATAGTAGTAGTACTTTTGTGCGGGGTTGATCTTAACAACAGATGTCTTAACTTATTAAGCGCAATAGACTTTTTTGAACTTAAATGATAGGGGAGGGTAAGACAACGGTCATTAATTGTAAGCAGATTGGTAGTCGAAAACTACCGTAATGGATGTTTCCTCAATAGATTCAAGTTAATACACATCTTGGCCGTGTCATAGCTCAATATGACAAAACATTTATGTGTTTGATTATGCATTAATAAGTAGATGGAACGGCCGTCATCTCATCATGACACATCTCGTTTTGAGCTGGCATGCAATATCATCTTCCGTTATCTGCTGCCGGAAAATATTCTTAACTTCCCGGCATGCGAATCCCTCGTTCCGATATATGACCCCGATGGGGATCTTGTCGCCCCAGAGATCGGCCATCCTCAGGGCGTCGTAACGGTCTGTCAGCGGGGATTCCAGCTTGAAAGCCCTTTCTTTATACCACTGGTAGGTATCTACCTTATTGAAGGTGACGCAGGGTGAGAGGATATCTACGAGAGCTGTCCCTTTGAATAAGACAGCTTCCTTAATCAGTTCCTTCAGGTGTTCCCGCTCACCGGCAAAACCGCGGGCCACGAAAGGCGCCCCCATGGCTATAGCCAAGGCGACGGGGTTCAAAGGTATGTTCTGGTTTCCCTGCGGGGCCAGGTCATTCTTCACGGACAAATCTGTTGTGGGCGAACTTTGCCCCTTGGTCAAGCCGTAAACCTGGTTATTCGAGGTCAATATCGTGATATCCAAACGCCTTCGTATGGTGTGGATGAAATGGTTTCCTCCTTCCCCGTAGTTGCAGCCGTCGCCGGAATAGGCAATTACGGTAAGCTCCGGCCTGGCTAGCTTGATCCCGACGGCAAGCGGCAGGGACCGGCCATGAAGTCCGTTGAAAAAATTTACATCCAGGTAGTGGGGCATCTTGGCGGCCTGCCCGATACCTGATGTGAGGACGATGTTTTTCTTGGGAATGGGAAGTTCCTGTAGGACTTTTTCCAGAACATCCCGGACAGGAAAATTGCCGCAGCCGGGACACCAGGCTGTGTCTGTTCTTGCCATCATGTTTCAACTCCTCAGAAATAGATATTCAATTAAGTCTCCCAAATCTGTCTTTTGTCATTCCGGGCTTGACCCGGAATCTGGTCTCATGCTTCGACAGGCCCAGCATGACAAATTCTATTTACTGTCGTCCTGAGTTTATCGAAGGGTGAGTACGTCTATTCTCGCAGCAGCTTTTTCAATATCTGATACAACTCTTCCACGGTGAAACACTCACCGTTGTATTTCAACACCGGATGGGCGACATTAAGCCCCAACTCTCGTTTCAAAAGTCCTGCAAACTGACCTCTCGCATTATTTTCCACGCAGATGAGCTTCTTCGATTGCAGCCCGAAAGGAGCGATCATCTCCTCTGTGAGAGGATAAACCTGTCCGAAATGGAGCAGGGCGGCTTTGATCCCCTGATCTGTGAGCTTTTCCACAGCCTCTTTAGCAATGAGCTTGTTGGAACCCCAGCAAACAATTATCGACGCCGCTTTTACTTCACCGTACAATGTGGGCGGTACGGCATCTTTCCGCAGGAGTTCGAATTTCTTCAGGCGTTTATCCACCATTCTGATTCTAAGGTTCAAATCTTCCGTGATTTTACCTTCCTCGTCGTGCTCATCGGAGTCGAGCTTGACCAGTGCATCGGAAAGGCCGGGGTAGGTCAAGGGTGAAATCCCGTTCTCCGTCAGGCGGTATCTCTTGTAGGTATTGTCGAGGATGGTATATTCCCGCTTTTGGGCTTCCGTCATGATATCATCCTCGATGATGTGTACGGAATCGGCGAGGTACTGATCCGTCATGAGGAAAACTGGAACCTGATACCGGTCGGCCAGCTCGAAGCCTTTTTGTGTAAGGGTTATAGCTTCATCGATGGAACCGGGGGTGAGAATAATCCGGGGAAATTCCCCATGTCCGGCGTGGATGACAAAATTGAGGTCCCCCTGTTCCGTTCTGGTGGGAAGGCCTGTGGCGGGTCCGGGCCTCTGGGCTACGATGATGACGATCGGCGTTTCCGTCATGCCTGCTAGCGATACCCCTTCCTGCATGAGTGCGAAGCCTCCGCCGGAAGTAGC
Organism: Syntrophales bacterium; assembly: GCA_035542475.1. GTDB lineage: Bacteria > Desulfobacterota > Syntrophia > Syntrophales > UBA2185 > DATKLL01. Next base: position 11,997 of record DATKLL010000176.1, on the reverse strand, counting down.
CACCATCGACCGGACACCCGCATAGGATGCGCCCAAGGCCATATTGATGGCCGATATCTCATCCTCGGCCTGCTCAAAATGTACCGGCATCTCCTGGGCGGCTTCAGCAAAGTAGTGCATGATGGAAGTGGCCGGCGTCATAGGATAACCGGTCATGAACTGACAGCCGCCCAAGAGGGAACCGAGGGTGATAGCTTGATTTCCATCGAATTTACAATGACCCCCCGGCTTAGGTGAGACAGGGGAGGTGCCTGCAAGTTTCCAGCGGGAAGCGAGATCAAAGCCTTTTTGCAGGTGCGGGGCGTTTGCGGAGTCGGCAGTCTCTGCCATTTTTTCGGGACTGACACCGATAACAGAAAGAACGATGCCAACCAGGATTGTATTTGCAGTTTTAGCATCTTTGAAGATCTCACGCGCATCTTTTTCAATTTCCTTTGTCAGATCCCGGGACAGATAAAAACCTTTTTCATGGAGGTTCGGTTTGTGACGCTTTTCCGTTTCACTGTCGAGGGCGATAACCATGTCCCATTTTCTGCCGCTCAGGGCATGGACTGGCTGCTCGGCTATGCGGATCATATGAAAGTTATGTCCGCCCCGTATCCTGGACATGTAGTTTTTAGTGGCAAAAAAATAATAATTGAGTTTTGATAGGATTTCTGTGAGTTCCAGCTCTACAGAAAAAACGCCTTGTCCCGCCTCTCCACCGATAACTACATTGAACTCCATGAATTCCTCCGTTTGATTAGAACTTACTTTTCTTCCTTACATTTTTATGATTCTCTGTCGTCCTCCCGGTGCGGACAAAAAAACGGATGTAAGAGTTTATCCTGCGGCCGCAGCAGCCGCAGAATATACTCCTTACATAGATTGTTTCGAATATAGACTATGGAACTTAGTGATTAATCGGCCAGGGTTGCCACGTATGCCGCGCCGAGTTTCTCCACATGTTCTCCGGTATTTTCAAAGAAGTTGAGATGGTCTTCCTCTTCACCCAGAAGTTTTTCAAAAAGATTTTTGGAGATCTGATCGTTCTCGGCGGCACAGATCAATGATGCCTCGTTGTACATTTTGATGGCGTTGTTTTCCAGCTTCGTATCGGTGACCAGCATGGCCGGAATATCCTGACCCTTCAGTATCTCGGAATCGGGCTTGTAAGTGGGGGTTCCTTTTAAGAACAGAATTCTCTCTGCCAGCGCCTCAGCATGTTTCATCTCCTGGATGGCAATTTCTTTCATTTTCTTTGCGAGCTTGCCAAAGTCCTTGTCTTCCAATTCGTAATGTTGGTTCATATACTGCTGGATAGCGGTAAGTTCTCTTGATCGGGCAGCGTTCAATAAATCTATGACTTTCTTGCTCATGATAACCTCCTCTTGTTTAGTTAATATTAATTTAGTTCATCGATATGCGGACAGCTTCGTCGGATCTAAGCACCATGTTCGTCAACTTTTGACCAGCAGAACGTTACACTTAGCCCCCCTCAAGACCTTTTCGGCAACACTGCCAATGAGATGCTTCAAGAGTCCGGTTCTGCCATGGGACGCTATCACAATCAGATCTATCTTTTTATCCTCTTGTTCGGTCAATATCGTCTCATACGGGTGTCCCCTCTTTATATCAAAGATTATATATAACCCTCCGGAAGAGGCTTTGATTCTCTTAACTTCTTCCTGCAGTTTATCTGTAGAAGTTCTCATGCTCACTTGTTCTATCTCCAGCAACTCTGCGTTACTTAGACAATAATCAACGCCGCACTCATACAATACTTCACTTATGACATGGAGAAGGTATATTTTTGCATTATAGTTTTTTGCGATGTCGACTGCTGTTTGCAGCGCCTTATCTGCATAGGGGGAAAAGTCTGTCGGCACTAAAATATTTTTTGGTTCAAACATGCCTTTTCTCCTTTTTTGTCTTGAATGCGCCTGTCTTTATTTTCCTGACTTTAAATATCCTTCAACTTTTAACCAGGAGAACCTCAGATTTGGCTCCGTATAAAATCTTTTCGGCAACACTGCCCATAAGATGTTTCAGGCTTCCCGTCTTGCCGTGGGAGGCGATCACAATCAAATCCATTTGTTTCTCCTCCTGCTCGTTCATAATTTCCTCATAGGGGACTCCCTGCCTCACATTATAGGAAACCTCCACGTCCGGATTGGTATCAGTCACACGCAGCGCCTCCTGCTGGAGTTTTTCAGTAGCCGTCTTTACGCTTTCCTTCGCGATTTGCTCCATCACGGCATCGCTGAGACAGTAATCGACGAGGCACTGGTGTAGTTTCTCATCAATCACATGAAGCAGGTGTATCTCTGCTTGATACTGTTTAGCGATATCGACGGCATGCTTCAGCGCATATGTTGCGTAATTGGAAAAGTCTGTCGGAACAAGAATACGTTTAGGCACGAACATAATTGTCTTTTCTATTTAGGTAATTCCTTAAAACGTATTTTTATATGCAAAATGCATTGGAATAATCTTCTTATTGCAGATTAGTTTTCTTCTTGATGTAAGGCAATGGTGATAAAATAGTAGTGCAATGGTAGGAATAAGCTACTTATAAATATTGGGAGACAGGATGTGTTTTGCATTTATCCTTTTTATGCCGATGAAAGCAGGCGGCTTCAATCCAACCCGGGAAACATATGCGTTGAAAATTAAAGAATTATACTTTAGAGTAAAAAATATAAGTCATAGAGTGGGTTAACAAAATCGCAGCATTTTTGAGATCAAGATATTTGAAAAGTACATGAGGAGGCCTTATGAAAGGAAAGCATGAGCATAAGCATTTGCATGGACATCCGCATGCCCATGAGCACGAACATGAACATGCCCATGGCGATACAAAGCACAGCCACGAGCATAAGCATAAACATGCCCATGAGCACCTCCACGAACACTTGCATGAGCATAAACACAAGGGTGAGACCCATGTGCATGACCATGAGCACAGGGGAGATCACGGTGTCCACGAGCACGACCATCCGAGACACGATGCCGAAATCCACGAGCACACACATTCTAAAAAGAAGAAGTAAAAGGCCGCCGATTGGAGTTAGTATTGTGATGTGCAATGACAGCCATACAAGTACAGTTACAGTTACAGTTTGACAGGCCGACAAGATGCATTACAAATATGCAATAAATAACACTGGGGTGACACATGTCTGACATAATCAGATTCGGGATTTCCCTGGAAAAGGCCTTGCTTGCCAATTTTGACAACCTTATAAAGAGGCGAAAATACACAAACAGGTCGGAAGCCATTCGCGATTTGATCCGCCAGGAATTGCTGAAGAAAGAATTGGAAGAGGACCGGGAAGTAGCAGGCGCAATCACCTTCATCTATGACCATCATCAGCGGGATCTTCTGAATAAGATTATTGACGTCCAACATGATCATCAGGACATCATTCAATCCTCACAGCATATCCATCTGGATCACCATAACTGCCTGGAGATTGTGGCTGTAAAAGGAAATTACGGGAAGGTCAAAAAGCTTGCCGACACATTGAAAGCCCTTAAGGGAGTAAAGCACGGCTCATTAAGCATGTCCGGTACCGGAAAAATCAAATGAAGAATTGTTTATTCATCTATTACAGATTAATTGCAATTGCATCGGCTTGCTTACGAGGGCGGCCCGAGCCCGCAGTATCCAGTCCCTTTATGCCTTTCTCGTTTACCCGCTTTACGAGATTATAAATCCCCTGGCGAGACATTTTGTGTCTACGGCTTAATTGGTCAATCGGCACCTTGTTTATAACTCCCCGCAAAATTGCTATTCGTAATCCTATTCGCAAGCATTGCCGGGATGGATGCTTATCCAATAAATTATGTGTAATATCAGGATGCGTAACCTTGAGTCTGGATTTTCCCATATCAATCTCCCCATAGCATTTGGATTTGAAAAAGTTTAATCTTAAATTATTGCTTTCAGCCTGTTTGCATATGCGTTAGATAAACATTCTGCCTCCGCCTGCTCAAGCGCAGCCTCCTCAACTAATAGGCCTTGTCGTTCATATCTCTTTTTTTTCCTTGCCCATTTAAAGACAACCGCATGCAAATTAGAACTTTTCTTGGCCCGTCGTGTTAAAGCATTAATGCCTGCCGGCAAGAAAACCAAATGGTTAAGAGCCGCACATTCAAGGCACAGGGCCTCATTGCCTTTTGCATAAGTAATCAATGTCCTGGAACCAAGTTTTTCTCCGCATTCAGCACAAGTTGATTCCCGGGAAGTGATGAATACGGCTATTCCTCTGTTATTTGTTTTCATTATTATTCCGACCTCATAAGATTCCAAAAGTAATTAAAAGCGTAATGACGCATCGCGTAATCAAAATTTATTTATGATTTAATGGGGATCCCTGTAGAAGGAGGCAAAACCAGAGATCCCCTTCAGAAAAGAAGTGAAGGCGTTGGCGACGACACCCAGCCTGGGTTTCCATGCTGTTTATTTACTTCTTTTCTGCATTGACTCCTGACTCCTTATCATTTCTCCAATGAAATTTTATCTCGGATACGTGCATTTTTGTTTATGTACTTTAACGGCTTTATTTTCTACCTTCATCGGAATGCCTGCAACCTGGTGAAGAATTTTAACTATAATGTGTAAATGTTTCGTGTTGGTTTTCTAAGGAGTTACTCTGCGGACTTAAGATTTTTCAGGAGGTGCCCTAAATGCATAGGTATGCAATATGAATGGTGTTACGTTGATAGGTTTTTTTGATAGGATTCGATATATAATGACTTCGGGTATACCATGGGATGCAGTGTCATTAATACCCGGGTCTGAATGTTTTACTTTGTGTTTCTGTGAATCTAAATCATTCTGGTCGTCATTCAGGTTATAATATCCATACCCTTGGAAGGCTGTGCTATCGCATGCCTGATCACAGTATCCGCTCACAAAGGTACATAATAAAAAGGCTGAGAAAAAGATACAGGGTTTTATCTTGCGGGTCAGTGCAAAAAATAACTTCATAGATCTACCTTAACAAGGTACTTATTTATAAATTTAATAGATGGAAAAGAAAAATTCAAGTTATTTTAATGATGCTTTATAAAAAAAATTTTAATTAGCTTTCTCTGGAAAATTAATTCGCACAAAGATATTTTATATTATCCCGTATGAAATTTCTGCAGCAAAATCCCCAGAAGATTAGTAGACTAAAAATTACCTAAGAAATTAATGATGAATTTCAGTCTTATTGACGTACATGAAAATAAGGATACTAGGGACATCCTCGGGAGAGAAAAGAATGGAGACTTGTAAGCACATGAATTAACTTGGCGTCCCCACCGGGATTCGAACCCGGGTTACCGGCGTGAAAGGGCTTCCTCACTACCCCACCTAGCCGAATTTGATGAAAATCAACCTTATGTATAGCAAATACAAATGTGCACAGTTGCCTATCGGATTAATTTATTGAGTTCGGGATGAAAAATGTTAAAATTTAACAGCGTCTTTCCTGTTTATGTAAATACCGTGGGCTTCCCGAACGATGCATATAATATAATAAGTTTAGTTTCATGGTTCGTATAGAAATTGACAGCTCTCAAATAGTTACAAGACTGAATTTACGATTGGATTAAATGCGAAAGGGAGGCAACACAATGAATAAGCGCTCAAATCTTTTATTAACTGAAGCAGTCGTCGTTATGATCATCTGCACGGTTTCTGTCGGGGCCGGAGACATGATGAAGACAGCCAGCATGGATGGCCTTCGGGTAGAGTTGCACGTGCTGCCAGCTGAGCCATTCTTTACAGCAGATGAAGTTGCTGTCAGTCATGTGAAAGAAGGGATGTTGATCGTGGGAGGCGCCAAGCCAATCGCGACTGACGCGGCTTCGCATCCCAATCGTCATCTCGTCGTGCACATTTTCGATGCCAAGACAGGCAAGGCGATAACCAACGCAACGGTCAGTATGAATTTCCAATTGCTCGACGACAAAGGAAAGCCGAACGGCGCAGTTGTCGATGTTCCCGTTGTTGTCATGCAAGCCTTCGGTCAGGGGCCGCAATCCACGCATTACGGTAATAATGTGGCGATGCCCAATGGTAACTATTCCATCGCGGTCACGGTGAACGGGCTGAAGACGGAATTCCGAGCGGCCGTGTCCGCATCAGCAATGGATGAAATGCACAAGCATTGAGCAAGCTCAACCGGACCAAAAAAGATTTAGGAGCGCGGCGGTAAGGTCGTGTAGGCGAAGATGAGCATCGGTGAATACGGCCCCAGTGCCATTTCTCGCGTAGCAGGATGGGGAGGTTTATACAGAAGAAATGCTGGAATCTTATTTCTCATTTTTAAATAGAAGTTTCGATATTATTACTATGACGACGGAGGCTAGGATGATCCCGATGATGCAGCAATATTGAGACATTCAATAATAAGCATTACTGCTCAAGATGGGTGTATCCTAAAGGAAAGTGGGATGCAGGTGGATGTGAGCTCGCAACGCATTTAAATAAAGAAGTTAGAGATACCCCAAAATAACTGAACCCTATTTCATCAATCTTTTATCAATCAATGTACAATAGAGACCTTCATGCTGTTTTTGTCACTTGGGGCGGATAACTGATTGTTTGTGTTCAAATGTTCGAGAGATCACTAGACTGTTCGAGCATTTGAGATCCGTCAGATTCCGTTGCCTTATTCTTCCGGCCATGCCGCCTTTCCATTTTTTCCTTCGCTTTTCGCATGCGCTCGACTTCCTTTTGGCGCTTGATAAACTTGGTTTGACTTTGCTTTGCCATACTTTTCCTATCTTTGACCGAAATAGGTCATTGGGATATTCTACAATTGATCTTAAATATCTTGTTCATTTTAATAAAATTCCCAAAGCCATCTAAATGGCCCTGGGTGTAAAATCCGGTCCACCTCGAACACCAAATCCGATGATAATCGAACAGTAAATCCGATTTAAATCGAACACTTTTTTGACATAATCGGATTGGATGTTCGGTTAACGCGGACTATCTCCGATGATTCTCCTCCTTGTCTGATGTAATAAATGTCCTCAAAAACATTTGGAGGGCATAGATGAAGAAGAGAGGGAGGAAGTTACCCATGAGGAAACTCAGAGAAGTGGCGCGTTTGTTTTTAGAACTGAAGTTGGGTGTGCGTCCGATTGCCAGGGCATGTAACATTTCGACATCTACAGCTCACACATACATGGAAAAACTCAGGGAACTCGGTGCCGGTTACAGGGAAATCATGGAGATGAATGACGACTCGCTTTCCGATCTCCTGTTCCCAAAGGGAGAGCAGGTTGTATCAAGACCATTGCCTGATTTTGTCTATCTGACCGGTGAGATGAAGAAGAAAGGGGTAACCCTTCAGCTGCTCTATGAAGAATACAAGAGAGATAATCCCGGGGGATACGAGAGGAGCCAGTTTTATCACCTTTACGGAGACTGGGCCAGGAAAGCAGACCCGGTGATGAGGTTTACCCACAAAGCGGGAGAGAAGATGTTTGTCGACTTTTCCGGAGACAGGCCCCACTACCAGGATCCGGCAACGGGAAAGAGGATCGATGTTGAACTGTTCGTTTCGGCATTGGGTGCAAGCTCGTGCATTTTTTCGTGGGCAGTACCCGACCAGACAGTGGAAAGCTTTGTGGAGTGCAATATCAAGGCCTTTGAATTCTATGGGGGATGTGCCGAGTGCCTTATTACGGACAATCTGAAAGCGGGAGTGACGCACGCATGTTACTATGATCCGGAGATCAATAAGACCTTTGCGGCAATGGCGGAGCATTACCATATCGCCGTCATCCCCACGAGGGTGGCAAGGCCAAGGGACAAGGCGAAGGCAGAAAACGCAGTCCTGCAGGCTCAGCGAAGGATCCTTGCGGCATTGCGGAACAGGCTGTTCTTTAACATTACGGAGCTTAACGAGGTGATCATGGAAGAGGTGAAGAGCCTGAACGCCAGGCCCATGAAAGGGATAAACAAGTCCCGTTTCGACCTGTTTCTCGAGATTGAAAAACCCACACTGAAACCGCTACCCACGGAGAGGTTTGTCATCGCCTCCTGGAAGAAGGCGAAGGTGCACATCGATTACCATGTCGACGTCGCAAAGACATACTACAGCGTACCCTATACCCTTATCGGGGAATACGTGGATGTCAGATATACCGGCACTGTTGTGGAGATATATCATAATACTAAACGGGTGGCTTCTCATATGCGGGTGGACAAGCCCGGCATTTTCATAACGCAGGACCTCCACATGCCGTATGAACACCGGGAGTATCTGGAATGGACGCCGGCACGGATCAAGTCATGGGGAGAGAAGATCGGGCCACATACCAGAGACTTTATGGAAAAGCTCATGGAGAACCGTGCCCACCCGGAACATGGTTTCCGGGGTTGCCTTGGCATCATAAGGCTCTCCAGGACATACTCTCCTCAGCGGGTGGAGAAGGCATGCAAAAGAGCGCTGGACGCAGGGGCATACAATTACCGAAGCGTCAAGAACATCCTGAAGGCTGGACTGGAGGATATGGGACATAAAGATACCGGAGCAAAAAAGGTCGTAATTTTACATCCCAATATAAGAGGTGGCGGCTACTACTAGGAGGTATCCCATGATTGAGGCGGTTATTGAAAAACTTACTGCCATGAAGCTCCATGGCATGTCAGAGGGTTTGAAAGAGCAGATGAACAGTGCCGCGTACCGGGACCTTGGCTTTGAGGAGAGGTTCGGCCTTCTCGTCGACAGGGAAAAACTCCACCGGGAGAACCGGCAGATAAAGATCCTCCTCTCCTATGCCCATCTCCGGCATCCCGCAGCCTGTCCTGAGAACATCGACTTCAGGACCAGACGTGGGATCACCAAAAGTGAAATACTGAGGCTTGCTCAGAATAAATGGATACGGGATAACCAGAACGTCATCATTATCGGTCCCACCGGTGCGGGGAAAACGTACCTTGCCTGTGCCCTGGGTAACAGCGCTATACGCCAGGGGATAAGCACTTTGTATGCAAGGCTGCCGAGGTTAAGCCGGGAACTGAAAATAGCGAAAGCGGACGGAAGCTATGTAAAACTCCTTCAGCGCCTCCAGAGAATAAAGCTCCTCATCATCGACGACTGGGGGATTAATCCTTTTACCGAGGAAGAAAGAAGGGACTTCCTTGAGATCATGGAAGACAGACATAATGTGCGGTCCACCATTATTGCCAGTCAGTTCCCTGTCGATACATGGCATGACATTATCGGCGACCCAACTCTGGCAGATGCCATATGTGACCGCATTGTCCATAACGCACATAAAATTATCTTAACAGGAGATTCAATGAGAAAAATACATTCAGGCTTGACTTAGATCGAACACTTTTATACTTAACTATCGGTCGGAGAAGAATCATCAAGAAACCGTTCGGATAAAATCGGACGGGGTGTTCGACCTCATCGGATTATAGACCCCCCCTGGGCACATAGACCAAAACCGGTTTCACTTTATGATAGTATGGTAATCTTCGAGGACACTGATTTCACGGATCAACCTAGATATACTGTAAGCGCATTTATCTTTAACGATATCTTTGGCCTCGCATTCTATTTTTCGGTGGTTGGGCAATGTCAACCTTCAATCTGCGCCCTTTGAAATCGCTCCCGTTCAATACTTTCTTCGCTGATTCAGCTTCAGCTTGATTCGACATTTCAACGAATCCGAATCCTTTGCTTTCAATCAGCTTTGATTCTCTGACCTCACCGTGATTAGAAAACAGAGTCTTCAGATCCTCTTTGGTCACAGAGCGGTCGATTTCCCACATAAAGTTTGGTTTGCATTTTTTGTCCTTCTTTCTTTTCTTTTGCCCGAACAAGAAGAGGCACTCCGAATATATTATATTTGAGTGCCCCTTGTTTGCTTACTTTGAACCTATAATGGCTTCACATTTTCCGCTGCCGGGCCTTTTGCACCCTGCTTAACATCAAAGCTGACACGCTGACCTTCATTTAAAGTCTTGAAGCCCTCGGCTTGAATGGCGCTGTGATGAACAAATAAATCGCCGCCTTCATCATTTTCGATGAAACCAAAGCCCTTATGTTCATTGAACCACTTTACTTTACCTTCTGACATGGCTTGAATCCTCCTTTCCCAAATATTCTCTTAAGTCGGATTCTCACTATGACGGAAAGAAAAAAACCACCTATACTCTAAAAAGCATGGTGGCCATTCTTCGCAATTCAAAATGTCTTAATCCAAACTTACTTAGTATATTTAGTATATGAAGCCTTTTATCAGAAGTCAAGTATTAATATTTAAATATTCTTTTATCATTAATATATGCTATTTTTAAATAGTATTTTTCAAGTGAACAACACCTTCCTATAATGTTGTTTTCCTGATTTTGTCCATTTGCACAACCTGTAATCCTTATTCCCATTAACAAAAGTCAGAGCCATTTTGATCCGCCTTGTGCTTAATTCTGATATAGAGTGTTTCGACAAGCCAAGTGTTTACTCCTCGGTTTCAATCAATAATGAACATTAACGAACACATCTGATACTTTGAAAATAATTAAATAATTACCTTGACTTTACATAAATTAAGCGTAATATTGAATTAAAAAGAAGTAATCGACACTAGAGAAAAAGCTTTCTGTTCTGCTAATTCCTTCATATAGAGGGAATGAATTGAAAATTGTGGCCCTGTCTTTTACAACGAGACAGGGTTTTTTGTTTCTGGGTGATTTGACTTTTACGAAAGGTAGGTAAACGTAGATGCCAAGCGAGGATATGATGATGAATACAGATGATCTTCTAAATACTGGTCTATTGTTAGTAGAAATGGAAGATTACGATATCGCAATGACAGCATTCAACATAGTTTTCAAACAGGATTCAAAATATGTAGAAGCACACCATATTCGTGGATATGCAGGAAAGTATTTTGAAAGTTATGAAGAAACAATAAAAGAATTCGATAAAACTATTGAACTGGAGCCTGGATATGCAGGGGCTTATTATAACCGGGGTTGCATTTATAAAAAGGGCGATGAACAGCGGGCGATCAGGGATTTCTCCAAGGCAATCGAATTGAAATCCGACTATGCAGAGGCTTATAACAATCGCGGAAGTCTTTATGCAGATGTTGGAGATTATCAGCAGGCAATCAGGGATTTCTCCAAGGCAATAGAGATGAGACCGGAATATGCCATGGCGTTTATTAATCGCGGGATAACCTATGCCAAGCTTGATAAAAAATCTCTGCTTTCAATTGCCGATCTTAAAAAGGCCACAAAATTAGGGCATGAGTTAGCAAAGGATTTATCAGGATGATGACATTGTGAAAATGGCAAAAGTAAATTGCGGAATTGCGGTGTGATATTGGCAAGGTGTGTGAATATAAAGATCTACAGTGGAGGTTTGTAAGATGGAAGAGACAAATAACATGTACATACCTGATAATCGACAGCTGTTCTCAGCTTCCAAAACTGGTCTATTCTGGGATTCCCTAATGCCATTAAATAGCGATTATCAGGAAAAGAGAAAATATGAAACTATAATAGAGAAAAATCTCCCTGCCGATCACTTGACCGCGACTTACTGGGGATGATGGTGCGGATCTCATGGCAGGAAGAAATATTCAACATTCATCATCACACAAGGTCAAATTATCATACAAAATGCAATCCATAGTTCAGTTCAGTCTAGATGGAAGAGATGAAGAGATAAAGACATGGGAATTGGTATCAAAGAAAAAAAGATTAAATCAGCAACCGTGTCACCTGGATATTCTATAACTCCACTTAATAAATTGGTAAAAGGAGAGACGAGAGCATGGCAACAACAAATACAGAAATAAACCATGCAATTAAATTGTCAGTGTCGGATCACATCTCTTTCATCCTGATCTTTACCCAAAAAAGTGGACACCCAGTTAAGTTTCACACGCTCTCTTTTCGAACTCAGCCGGAGAACAATAGTTCAGCGATGAGTGTCTTCTGACCCGGTTATAAAATACTTCGATGTAATCAAAAACACTCCCTTG
>DATKLL010000175.1:0-15524 GCA_035542475.1 Syntrophales bacterium | reverse complement strand
TGCGCAACCCACAATTACATCATCCACATCTTCCGGCTTCAATCCGGAAACCCTTGCCAGAAGTCCCTTCATCACCTGGATACCTATCTCATCACTCCGGGTGCCCGCCAGACCGCCTCTCCGGTAACGCCCGCCTGGACTCCTTACGGATTCAACAATAACGGCTTCACTCATGATATCCCTCCTGTTTAATTGCGCAATGGTTTTCCGGTGTTCAACATATGCATTATCCTGTCCTGAGTTTTCTGCTCACCGCAGAGGCTCAAAAAGGCCTCCCTCTCCAGGGCAAGAATCTCCTGCTCCGTAACCAAAGTCCCTTCCGGGCAGTCACCGCCTGAAAGGATATGGGCAAGCTTGCCGGCTATATGTGCATCATAGTCTGAAATAAAATTCCCGTGTCTCATATTATATACGACGGAGCTGCACATACCCCGGAAGTTCTCTCCCATGACGGGTATCAAGGCAGGTGCCGGTTTTTTGTAAAACCTGGAAAGACCCAGGACTACCTGCTTCGCGTCCCAGATCTGCTGATCCCTGTTCAGGCTGATCCCCTCAGTCTTCCTGATATATCCCAGCTCCATAGCTTCCACGGCGCTTGTGGCAACCTTTGCCATGGCTATATTTTCAAATGCCTTGGCATATAAATGCTGGAGGTTCAGACCAGCTTCAATGGTACCGTCGGGGATACCTTCGGTAAGCCGGACCATCAGCTCCTTACAGCCCCCGCCGGCCGGTATGACACCTACACCAACCTCTACAAGCCCTATATATGTTTCTCCGCAGGGCTGACATCTTGCCCCGTGCATGGCGATCTCGCAACCGCCGCCTAAGGCCATCCCTGCGGGAGCGGCTACAACCGGCTTCCCAAGATACTTCATCCTCATATTTGCGTTCTGGAATTCTTCAACCATCTTTTCCAGGACATCCCAGTCTCCTTTCTGGGCGCTGATAAGAACCATGAACACATTGGCACCTACTGAATAGTTGGTGGCATGGTTTCCGACAACCATTCCCAGAAAATCCTTTTCCACGATATCACAGCTGTCAAAAATCATCTGAACGATGAATTGATCCACTGAGTTCATCTTGGTGTGAAACTCAAGACAAGCAACCCCATCACCGATATCAACAAGGCTCGCACCCGCGTTCTGCTTCACTATCTTCTTTCGATCTTTGAGTGCCGGCAGGATAATGATCTTCGGATTTTCCTTCAGCTTTATATAACTCTTCGCCTCGAAATCATAATAGTAAAGGCCGTCCTCCCGTCTTGTGTAAAATGAATCAAAACCGGCCTTAATCATGTCCTCGATCTTTTTGGGAACCTGCTTGCCCAGCCTCTTCATTACTTCGACAGCTTCCTTCACGCCCACTGCATCCCAGGTCTCGAACGGCCCCAGCTGGTGGTTGTAGCCCCATTTCATGGCATTGTCGATAGCCACGATGCTGTCGCAAATCTCGGGAATACGATTGGCAGCATAGATGAAGTTATTGCATAGATACTCGCGGGCGAGATCCGCCGCGATATCCGTTCCATTAAATACGGTCTTGATCATTTTAGGAATGTTATCTTCTATCTTCTTTGCCAAAAAGATCGAATCAAATTTCGGCTTCGTCGCAGGCACATACTCCATGGTGTTGTAGTCAAGAACCAGTTTTTCCTTCTTCCCTTTATCGCCTGCCCGCTTGTAGAATCCCTGCTTTGTCTTATTTCCCAGCCATTTCCGCTCCATCATCGCATTCATGACATCTGAAGGAATAAACATATCCCGCATCTCGTCATCAGGAACCGCCTCGTAGAGGTTCTTCATGACATGGTGTCCCGTGTCCAAGCCCACCAAATCCAGGGTTCCGAAGATCGCCGAACTCGGCCTTCCCAGTGCCCTACCGATAATGGCATCGATCTCGTCGATTCTCATCTTCTTACTCGCCATCAACCTGACGGCATTTGATATGTCAAACACGCCGATACGGTTTCCGACAAAATTGGGGACGTCCTTGCAGATTACAACTCCTTTGCCCAATACTTGTTCGCAGAATTCCACCATATAATCCACGATTTCCTTCTTCGTTTCTTCACCGGGGATGATCTCCAGGAGTTTCATGTAACGGGGCGGATTGAAAAAATGCGTCCCGAGAAAATTCTGCTTCAATTTCGAGCTAAAATTGGCAGTAATGTCCTTAATAGGTATACCTGATGTATTTGTGGAAACAATACATTCTGACTTTACAACCTTTTCAACCTTGGCAAAGAGCTCCTGCTTGATTTTGAGATTCTCAATGACCGCCTCAATGACCCAGTCAACATCGGAAAGCCATTTGAGGTTATCCTCAAAATTTCCGATCCTTATCATTGAAGCGTTCTTCCTTGCATAGAAAGCAGCAGGTTTGGATTTTAGAACAGTATCCAAACCATTCGCAGTGAATCTATTGCGCCACTCAGGACTTTTTTCTGTCAGGCCCTTCGCCTTGTCAGCCTCTGAAAGCTCAAAGGGAATGATGTCGAGCAGTACGCACTCGATTCCCGCATTGGTCAAATGGGCGGCAATAGATGCGCCCATGACCCCTGCCCCTAAAACCGCGGCTTTCTTGATATTGGATGACATATTTTCCCTCCTTAACTTAATAGGTAAAAGACTCTTCCGCCATTTCGATAGGGACTTTCTCACCGAATTTGATCGCCTCACACCTAGCCTTTACAGTGGAAAGAATACCTGACGCGAAGAACTTCGCAGTCGCAACCTTGCCGTAATAAAATGCAACATCCCGATCTTCGTGGACCAAGGCACGCTTCTTTCCTTTTGAATCCTCCACGCCCCTTTCCCTGTTTATGGCGTTCAACTTTTCATCGGCAATGCCTGCAGCCTGTATCAGCAAGTGCCCAACGACGACATCCCCAAAAATTTCCAGGTATGGTGTCGCATTCAAGATAGGCATGAGAAATCCAGCACTCTTTCCTAACTGCGCAAAATGCATGGTCAAATCGATCAAGGCATTACAGGCCTCTTCCAGATAAGCAACGTGTGCCCTCAGGTCTTCAAGGTTTTTCGTTTTTATAATGGTCGCATTGATCTCGCCAAAGAGATTCATGACGTCTGTCCCTTTTCGCTGGCCGAGTTTCCTGCCGACTAGGTCAAGGGCCTGAATACCGTTTGTACCTTCATAGATGCTCGCTATCTTACAGTCCCTGAAATACTGCTCAACGGGATAGTCGGAACAGTAGCCATATCCGCCATACACATCGATGGCCTGGGAACAGACCAGTTGAGCCTTATCCGAAGAATATGCCTTGCAAATGGGTGTAAGAAGTTCAACCAGGCCATGCCATTTTTCCCTCTCTTTCTCCGAACTGGAAATTGTTGTCATATCTATGCAGAACCAGGTGAAGTAGATCAGGGCCCTTATGCCCTCTACGTGGGCCTTCATCCACAGAAGCTTTCTCCTGATATCCGGATGTTGAATTATAGGAACGGGTTTGGCTTCGGGGTTTTTCATCTCCCAGATGGGGACACCCTGGATCCTCTCCTTTGCGTATTGAACAGCATGTTCATAGGCTGCTGTGGCATGACCGAGGCTTTGCATCCCTACATCCAGCCTTGATGCATTCATCAAAAGGAACATTATCCTTATGCCCTGGCGCTCTTTTCCTATAAGTTCACCAATACACTTTCCCTCATCGCCAAAATTAAGAGTACAGGTTGCAGACCCTTTGATACCCATCTTGTGCTCCACATTGCCTGTCCGAATATCGTTGAATTCGCCGATAACACCGTCGTCCTTGACCCTGTATTTGGGAATGACAAAAATCGAAATGCCTGCTGTTCCCGGAGGATCCCCTTCAATTCTGGCAAGGACAAGGTGAACTATATTTTCTGCAAGGTCATGATCACCACTGGAGATAAATATCTTCGTCCCTGTAATACTGAATTTCCCATCGGGCAATTTTTTTGCAGATGTCTTCAGGGCACCGACATCGCTGCCCGCTCCTGGTTCAGTCAAACACATGGTACCTGTCCACCTGCCGCCATACATATTGTGCATGTACTTCTTCTTCTGTTCCTCTGTACCATACTGTTCAATCAAATGAGCAGCGCCGTGTGTAAGACCCGGATACATGAGAAAGGGGGCATTGGCTGCAAACATAGACTCCAAGCAGGCTGATCTCACAACAAGCGGAAGACCCTGGCCTCCCACATCGGGAGATTCAGTCGAGCAGAGCCATCCGGCTTCAACATATCTCTTGAAAACCTCATGAAAGCTCGCAGGCACATAAACTTTCCCGTCTTTAAATGTGCATCCCTCCTTGTCCCCGTCTGTGTACGCCGGAAGAAGCACGTTTACTGCAAGCTTCTCTGCTTCACTCTGCATCATCAACACTGTTTCTTTAGAAAAATCTTTAAATTTCTCACTTTCAAATAACTTTTCAATACCAAGCTGCTCAAAGAGAACAAAGAGCTGATCTCTCATATTAACCAGCAAATTGCTCATAAAAACCTCCCTTTCTATATTCCACAAAGCAATCTTTAGCGAAATGTTGATATTGACAAAAATCTCTTAGCTTAGCTACTCTTTAATCCTTTGATAAATATATCCAAACTGGTATTTATCGTCGACCGAATGTATTCTTCCCTCTTTGATTCGGAGCTGATAAATATGTAAAGTGAGACGATACCGTTGAGGAGACCCCAGAGTGCATTTCTTATTTGACGAATATTTACAGTAGGTAAAAATTCGCCTCTGTCTATTCCGTATCTGAATATTTCCTCTATGACATCCACGGATTTGTTGGTTGATTTAATAATATGGTCCCGAAGATCATCCGGTAAATTGCTGTGATTGGCATGAAGCATAAAGGTTATGAGAATCCTGAACAATTCCCTGTCCCTCAGAAAGAAATCTACGTATATAGAAGACAGTTGAAGCAGCATGTCCGATGCCTTACCGCCGCTCTCTAATAAACCGGATACCTTTTCATGAAACTTACCAATATCGTTTAATAGAATTTGACTGTATATCTCATCTTTACTTTTAAAATAAAGGTAGACAGCACCCTTACTCAGTTCCGCCTTCTTTGCAATACTATCGACAGTTACAGACTTGAAGCCCTTCTCAAAAAACAATTTCCTCGCTGCTTTCAGAATAGAACTTTTTCTGTTTTCTTTTTCCCGTTCTCTTCTTTTTTTAAATACCATGATAGCCGCTTCTCCACCCGAAACTGATAAAGCCGCCCTGAGATACTTGACAGAAACTTTCCAATTTTAAGATGAACTATGGTCATTATGTGACTGTTGGTCATTTATAACACCATTATCAAAATGATGTCAAGAAAAAAATTAATAAATTTGTCGGGTATAAATCAGCATGAAAAGGAATATGTTCTTGGAAAACTTCTAATTTATAAGGCTTTGATCGAAAGGACTATGATATTGTGCGGGATATAATTATTGCGTCAAGTCAGGTGGGGGCGTTATAAACCTAATTTTTAAGAATAATGCGCAAAGATATCTTGAAACCAGTCGTCCTGAAATAAATTCACCGGATTTTCGGAAATAATGTTGAGGAGATTATCTGCATTTTAGCTAGCTTGAAACTGAAAGCAGTCAGAAGACATTCAATGCCGTATTTCAGACTCCGGCGAAAATTTATTGATGAAGCCTCCGCAAAGTATTTTGTCGGGCAGCTCACTTCCGCTATGGTATGGCCGAACCAGATAATCTGGGCGAGCATTTGATTATCAAACACGAAATCATCGGAATTGGCATCCAAGGGTAGTTCCTCCAGCAGTTTTCTCGAAAATGCCCGGTAACCGGTATGGTATTCAGATAGTTTTGCGCCCATGAGAATATTTTCCATAAATGTGATGCCACGATTCGCGACATACTTCCAGATAGGCATACCACCTTTAAGGGCATAGCCTCCAAGTATCCTCGATCCCAAGACGCAGGCATACAAACCATTCCCGATCAGGGATGCCATAGCGGGAATCAGCTTCGGCGTGTACTGATAGTCAGGATGCACCATGATGATGATCTCGCCTCCCCGCTCAAGCGCCCTTTTGTAACATGTCTTCTGATTTGCCCCGTAGCCGCGGTTGCGGTCATGAATAAATACCTCCACGTTCGGGAGGGACTTTGCAATGGCCACGGTATCATCCCGGCTGGCATCATCGACGAGGATTATCAAATCGACAACCCCTTGATCCATGACCTCTTCATACGTCATACGCAGTGTCTGAGCCGCATTGTACGCGGGCATGACAGCTACTACCTTCTTATCTTTAACCATTGTAATATCTCATACTGATATATTGAATCATCTATCGGCTTGATATACCCCGAATATTGCAGCTGGCAAGCCCAACAACAAAACTGGTCTATATTGCACTCAGTTTTTTAACAGAGTGTTTATCGTATTTCAAGGGGAACAAATATTTTATGATTGAGAGCTACTTTTCAGGATTTCTGGAACAACATGAGATTTACTTGATGATAATAAAGTGTGATGTGGTCATCTTGATACCATATTTATGAATTTGTGTAAAAATAAAGGGGCGTTACATAACGCCCCTTTATAAAACATAGTTGTGTTGTACCAACTAGCTTAAGGCATTGCTGGTGTAAATATGACGTTGCCGGGGGTTATTGCATAAGTAGACACGTTTGTAGTAAGATTCCACGCTGGGTCGCCGGTCATCGTTATTGTGTAAGTAGTAGTATTAGTATAATTTACAGCACAGGTAACTCCGGTTGAATGGAGATAGCCTGCAGACTCCAGACCTACTCCTACCGTATTTGTGCAGTCCATTTGCGACAACTGCGGGTTATCGGCAATCAACGCT
Organism: Syntrophales bacterium; assembly: GCA_035542475.1. GTDB lineage: Bacteria > Desulfobacterota > Syntrophia > Syntrophales > UBA2185 > DATKLL01. The sequence continues at coordinate 8,689 of DATKLL010000175.1, read as the reverse complement.
GCGGAAGCGGTTAAGGCATTCTTGGCATCGCTATTCAATGTTGCAACCCAGCCTCTTTTCCTATATTGCTGAAACTGCGGGATGGCAATGGCCACCAGGATGCCGATGATGGCAACGACGATCATTAACTCGATCAATGTAAAACCTTTTTCTCCTCTTTTCTTGTAAAATTTACTAATCATTTTTTTTCTCCTTTCAATCTATTTTAAAATAAATTTTTTAGTTATTTTTAAAATTTGTTTTTGCTATTTCTCTTAACCCCTCCTTCACCTCCTTTGTTATTAAAAATTTATCATTAATTTTTTAAATATTGATTAGAACAATTTTTATGCATAATTTAGCAATTAGTGTACCAAAGCATTATATTCAACAAAATTTAACTAAAAAAAATATTTTGTCTGTTATTATCGTATATTAGATATCACAACGAACGTTTGAACATTTATATTTTTATTCGTAAATATATTGAGATCAGTAATTTTCACCAATTTTTTGTCAAATTCACCTTTTAATAAAATTCATTCAGAATTTCAATTTTCCATGACTACATATGTAGTTAATTGATATCACGAACTATTTCTTATCTTGACACCTGATTAGCATTTTAACTATAGTGCCAATCAATACTTAAAGAAAGCAAGACCTGTGTACGAAGTTACTATAAAGCTATCTTTTTCTGCCGCCCATAGACTGAAAGAAATTGGCAGTATATACGAGAAATTGCATGGACATAACTTTATTGTCGAGATTTCTGTAGCTTCACGCGAACTAACAGAAGCTGGTATTCTAATTGACTTCAGGGTATTGAAAGGATGGGCCGAAGAGGTCCTCAATGATCTTGACCACAAATATCTTAATGAAGTTAATTATTTTAAAAATATCAGCCCTTCTTCAGAAAACATCGCGAGGTTCATTTATGAAAGGATCGAGGAAAAAACAAAGTGTCATAATCTTGACATATCCCGAGTCGTCGTTTGGGAGTCAGAGCATGCTAAAATTACTTATAACGGTGCGAAACAATGATCGATATTCAAAATCAGAAAGATAACAGAAAGATAGATATACAAAAGGTAGGCGTAAAGGGAATCAAATATCCTATTGTCGTACTTGACCGCGCCAATGGCACACAGCACGTTAATGCGACAATAAATATCTACGTCAACCTGCCCCACCACTTCAAGGGGACGCACATGAGCCGATTTGTTGAAATCCTGAACGAGTTCAGGGGACAGATCAACATCAAAACCTTCCAGAAGATTCTCCACAAGATCAGGCAAAAGCTTCACGCGGAATCAGCGCACATGGAGATTGAATTTCCTTATTTCGTGGAAAAAATCGCCCCGGTGTCAGGCGCGAAGAGCCTCATGGATTACATGTGCACCTTCAGCGGGCAAGTCAACGGCAAGACGACCGATTTTGTGGTAAGTGTAATCGTACCTGTCACTACCGTATGTCCCTGTTCCAAAGAAATCAGCAAGATGGGCGCCCATAACCAGAGAAGCATGGTAACAACTAAGGTCAGGTTTAAAAAGTTTTTCTGGATCGAGGACATTATCAGGCTGGTAGAGGATTCGGCAAGCGGTGAAGTATACTCACTCCTCAAGAGAGTCGACGAAAAATTTGTTACCGAAAGAGCGCACGAAAACCCGATGTTTGTGGAAGACGTGGTAAGAAATGTGGCTGAGCAGTTAAATAAGGATGATAATTTCATCTGGTACAGTGTCGAAGCTGAAAATTTCGAAAGTATCCATAACCACAGTGCCTATGCCTATGTGGAAAAAGTCAATAGTGCAGCCCTCTGATGCACCAGCAGTGGGATTACCTCTCAATTTTCTTTGACAAAATCCCAATAATCTTTTAAAAATATTAATATTAATCACAATGAAACAAGAACCTGATATAAAATGTAATGTTGGTTATGGATGCAAATTAAATGAGCACTTATTATAATTTATACAATCACGGATTCATCCGGGTTGCCGTTTGCATACCGGAGGTTAAGGTAGCAGATGCATCCTTTAATGCTGCCTGCACCATCGAACTCGCGAAGCAGGCCTCAGCAGAAAATGCCATACTTGCAATCTTCCCCGAACTTGGAATATCTGCCTATTCGAATGAGGACCTGTTTCATCAGGATGCCCTTCTAAAAAGCGTCATTGATTCAGTCAACGATATTCTCGAAGCTACGAAGAAATTGAATACAATTTTAGTCATAGGCGCCCCCCTGCGGGTCGACTTCCGACTTTTTAACTGTGGAATAGTCATTTATCGCGGCCGCATTCTCGGTATTGCAATCAAATCCTACCTTCCCAATTATCGGGAATTCTACGAGGGCCGCCAGTTTTGCCCTGCCGAAGACGCTCGGTCAAAGGTAATCGACATTTGCGGACAGGAAAATGTCCCTTTTGGAGCCGACATTCTGTTCGATGTCAAAAATATAAAACATTTCACATTTTTTATTGAAATATGTGAAGATGTCTGGGTACCTATTCCACCGTCAAGCCACGCCGCCCTTGCCGGCGCAACAGTTTTGGGAAATCTCTCCGCATCCAACATCACTGTGGGAAAATCAGACTACCGCAACTCGCTGGCGGCAAGCCAGTCCGCCCGCTGCATCTCGGCATACCTTTATGCGGCGGCCGGTCCGGGAGAATCCACCACTGACCTGGCATGGGATGGTCATGCCATGATTTATGAAAATGGCAATCTCCTGGCGGAATCGGAACGTTTTTCGCGGACATCGCAGGTGATATACGCCGATGTAGACCTAGACAGATTGGCACAGGACAGAATGCGGATGAACAGCTTCGGTCGGAACGCGTGCGGTCAGAAAGAGAAACTGGAAAGATTCCGAAAGGTATTATTTACCGTCACTCCCGTCGAGAAGAGGATATTGCTGGAGAGGGAATATCCGAGATTCCCGTATATACCGGCAGATCCCGGGAAACGAGATCAGCGCTGCTATGAAGCTTACAACATACAGGTTCACGGACTGGCTCAGCGACTTAAATCATCCGAGATCGAAAATGTGGTAATCGGCATCTCCGGCGGCCTTGATTCCACCCATGCCCTGATTGTCACGGCGAGAACCATGGATCTCCTGAATCTGCCGAGATCGAATGTTAAGGCCTATACCATGCCCGGATTTGCAACATCAGATAAGACTTATACAAACGCTCTGAAATTGATGAAGGTAATAGGTGTGGAAGCCAACGAGATTGACATAAGACCGAGCTGCATGCAGATGCTCAAAGATATCGGTCATCCTTATGCCTTTGGAGAAAAACTTTACGACATTACCTTTGAAAATATTCAGGCCGGGGAGCGCACTTCCCATCTATTTCGATTGGCCAATATGAAAAATGCCCTTGTCGTCGGCACAGGGGATTTGAGTGAGCTGGCACTTGGGTGGTGCACCTACGGGGTCGGTGATCATATGTCACATTACAGTGTGAACGCCAGCGTACCGAAAACCCTCATTCAGCATTTGATACGCTGGGTCGCTAACTCTTCGCAATTTACCAAGGAAACTTCACAAATCCTGCTCGATATTCTTGCGACTGAGATCAGCCCTGAACTTATACCGGGAGCAAACGGTGATCAGCCTGCCCAAAAGACGGAGATGTTTATAGGTCCATACGATTTACAGGATTTTAATAATTTCTTTGTCACCCGGTTTGGTTACCTGCCAACCAAAATTGCGTTTATGGCATACTGTACATGGAGAGATAAGACCAGGGGCCAGTGGCCCGACGTTCCGGAAGATAAGAGAAATCAATATACCATCGGAGAAATAAAACACTGGCTTACGGTTTATCTGTACCGATTCTTTAAATTGAGCCAGTACAAGCGCTCATGTATTCCCAACAGCCCGAAAGTAGGATCCGGCGGATCGCTGTCTCCGAGGGGGGATTACAGGGCGCCGAGCGACAGTGAGGCCACCGTCTGGCTGGAAAACGCTAAACATATACCGGAGACGGATGATTGATAAATGAGACGGGAAACTTACAGAGACTTCGACGCCACTGAACTATTCTGTCCGAATTGCAAGAGGGCGGTACCGGTAAGGAAAAGACTCCTTTTGGTTTTATCTAACGGGGATAAATACGATTACTCGTGTGTATTCTGCGGAACGTCTGTGGGGGATAAAACTGTCTCTCAGAAGGATAATTTAAGGATAGTCATTAAATAAGATAATGACGAGTCACCTTTTTTTCTCAAGTGCCTCCTTTAATTTTTCGCCCAAGGATCCCAGGCCGGATGCATGGGCATCTTTCGCGTCCACATCCTCATAAACGAGACTGCTGTCCGACCCTTCAGAGATCCCCTCCAGATAATCCCCGAGAATTCCCCGGCTGTGAACATCTTCATGACAAAATACACAAAGATTTTCCCAATTACTTCCATCCAGAGGGTTGTTGTTATGATTGCCGTCCTTATGATGAACAGTCAGCAGGTGCCGTTTCGATTCATCAAACTCTCTCCCGCATCGAGCACAGATAAGGCCATGAAGGGTCAATGACCTTTCCCGGTAGTCTTCTCCGTCTTGTTTCTGCTCACTCCTCTTGAGATCACGGATAACATCTTCAGCAGGCTTATTATTTTTAGCCTTATCCTTTACAGTTATCGTGTGAACACGCCCCCATTTTTTACCATAAGTTGCGCGGGGCACTACATGCACCTCCAATTCCAGACAAATTAAAAAATTTTATACTATTGAATCGTTATTCGGATTCACGGGCAGACAGAAATACCTTCAAAAAAACTCTCACCCCTGCGATGACTGCGAGTACGTTCCTGACTGTCTTAAAAACGGGGAGACGCAAACTAGTACGCAGGATATTATCTATATCCGTTACAACACTTAAGAATCCTTGAATGCGCCCGGTTACAAGTGCAAGCCCTTCAATCTGTTCATTTACAGTATGAGTCGCCTTGTTGATGTTCGTTGTAATTTCTTCCAGATTCTTGAGAATCCCCGGCAAGCTTTCATTGAGCGTATGCAGGGTTTCCGTAATACCCTTTGCGGAACGCCACATCTGCAGCAGGAAAGGAATTAAAAACACAACAAGGAGAAGAAATACAATGCCTAAAATAAACACACCGATTTCAAGAAACATGGATTTCCCCTTTTTAAGCAAACGCGCCTTTTATTGATTAAGCTTTGCCTTTTTCTTCCTTGTAGGCCTCAACGCCCGCATCTATTGCTTTCTTCAGGCGGCTTTTAGTATCGAGAAAAGTATCCTTCCCCTTCTCAGCCAGCTCCTCAACTTTTTCCTCCATTTCGCCAACCTTCTCCTTTGCGGAGGTTTCCATCTGCTTCAAGCGGCTGACAGCGGCTTCGTAAGCCTTTTTACTTTTTTCCAGTGTCCGTTCGTATTCCTCTTTTGCCTTTTCCATCAACTCCTCGGCTTTTCTCGCAATATCCTCTCGTGTCTCCTTTCCGCTTTTGGGCGCATAGAGAATGCCGATCATAGCGCCGATTAATCCCCCGATAAGCAAGCCTTTAATGAAATCATCTACTCTGCTAGACATAATTTCTCCTCCTTTATGCTAAACATCTCTTAATTACAGCATGACCATCCCTAACTGACTAAACCCGTCTTTCAAATATAAACAGATATTAAATGATTAATCTTAATAATATATTACATGCATTAATATGAACATGCAACCCAAAAATGAAAAGGTGTAATAATATATAACCTATTTTATTGAGCAGTGCAAAATTTCTCTGATTGTAACACCTTCATGAATATGTTACTGAAAAATTCATAATTAGAATCACTCGGATAAGGAATAAAATGAGAAAAAAATCTTACCAGGGGGAAGTGGGCATTAAGAGGCTTCAGAAAATTATTCGGAAGTTAAGATCAGAAAACGGATGCCTCTGGGATAAAAAACAGAAGAAAGAAGATATTGCAAAATATCTGCTTGAGGAGACATACGAACTCATCGATGCTATAGGCAGCGGTTCTCCGAAGGATCTCAAAGAAGAGATGGGCGATCTTCTTTTTCAGATCCTCTTTTTAGCACGTATCTCAGAAGAAGCGGGGGATTTCAGCATCTCCGATGTTATGGAGTATGTCGCGGAGAAGATGATACGAAGGCATCCCCATGTCTTCGGAGATACAAAAGTCAAAGACGTAACAGAGATCAAGGCGAACTGGGAAGACATAAAAAAACATTTGGAAAAAAGAAATGAAGGTTCTTCCGGCTTTTTTGACAGGATTCCCCGATCGCTACCGTCTCTTATAAGGGCACAAAAAGTTACTGAGAAGGCTTCCGCGATTGGTTTCGACTGGGGCACAACAGAGGAAGTCCTCGAAAAAATCGAAGAGGAACTCGCTGAGTTCAAAGCTTCCCTGAAAACCGGTAATGCAAATTATATTAAGGAAGAAATTGGGGACATCATGTTTTCCCTAGTGAACCTATGCCGGTTTGTGGATGTAAATGCCGAAGCAGCACTCTCAACATCTCTGTCGAAATTCATCGACAGATTCTCCTACATCGAAGAAAAGCTTAAGGAGCGTGGGAAAGACCCTATCGGGGCATCACTCAAAGAGATGGATGACCTTTGGAATGAATCTAAATTGAAAGAATGATAATGTAATGGAGTTTTTTCTTTGCGTGCTGGGAGTGGTCTTCGTTTTAGAGGGTCTTCCTTATTTTGCCTTTCCGGAGAAGGTCAAAGTGTATCTATTAAAACTGCAGGAGATGCCCGACTCGAGGCTTAGGTTATTGGGTTTGACTGCGATCATCATTGGACTGATCCTCGTATATATCGGAAGAAGCTGAATGATGAGGTTAAAGGATTTCGACTACCATCTCCCAGAAGAACTTATCGCACAGCATCCCTGTGACCTCAGGGATCATTCCCGGATGATGGTTGTTAAGAAAAAAACAGGAGAGGTTGAATGTGAAATTTTTCAAGACCTGCCTGCTTATTTTAAAAAAGACGATGTTCTGGTTATCAACGACTCAAAAGTAATACCTGCGCGGTTAATCGGGAAAAAGGAAACAGGAGGAACGATCGAAATACTCCTCCTGTCAAGGCGGTGCGGCTATGATGAGCCGGTTCAGGCGTGGGAGGTATTGTTAAGACCTGCTAAAAGGGTCAGTGTCGGAGCCATAATATCCCTCAATGAGGAATGTGAAGCACGCCTTATCGACAGATTATCGGATAAAAAATGGGCAGTCGAATTTCGGTCGAGCATGGGGTTTGATCATTTTCTGGAAAAATACGGGAGGGCTCCTCTCCCTCCTTATATAAAGAGGAACAATGACGATACGAAATCTGTTGAGGATATTAACCGGTATCAAACTATCTATGCCAGGCATCCCGGTTCGGTCGCAGCGCCGACTGCGGGTTTACATTTTTCTCTGAATATCCTTGATGCATTAAAAAAAATGGGGGTACATATAGTTCCGGTTACACTCCATGTGGGTTACGGGACGTTTCTCCCAATAGAAACAGGCATTGTTGAAAAACATATAATGGAGGAAGAATTTTTTGAGATAACAAAAGAGGCGGCGAAGATAATCAACGAAGCAAAAAGAGTGATCGCCGCAGGAACCACATCGACAAGAGTTATTGAATCGGTCGCTGATGAGGCGGGTAAAGTAAAGCATCTATCTGGACATACCGGACTTTTTGTTTACCCCGGCTATCGGTTTAAGCGGGTTAATGGACTGATCACAAATTTTCATCTTCCCAGATCGTCTCTCTTTTTGCTCGTTTGCGCCTTTGCCGGGAAAGAATTGATAACAAAAGCTTACAAGCAGGCAATTGAAAATCGTTTCCGTTTTTACAGCTACGGTGACTGCATGCTGATATTATAGAAAAGGGAGCAAGGATTCAGTGGTTCAAGGATTCGAGTGTTATTCTTCAGCATTACTTGACCCCTCGAATCCTCGACTCCTCGAACCCTTTTAAATGAGTGGTGAAGAACTATAGAAACATGTTTCACTTTGAACTGCTAAAAAAAGACCCATTATGTGAAGCCCGTTTGGGTAAAATTTCCACACCTCACGGTGAAGTCAATACACCTGTTTTCATGCCGGTTGCCACACAGGGTACGGTAAAGTCCCTCATCCCCGAAACAGTGCGTGAATTGGGAGCAGAGATGATCCTCACAAATACGTATCATCTCTATTTGAGGCCAGGTCACGATATTATTAAAAATCTCGGAGGCCTCCACAAATTCATGAACTGGAACTCTCCCATCCTTACCGATAGCGGAGGCTTTCAGGTATATAGTCTCGGGGCCCTGAGAAAAATAACTGACGACGGAGTTGTCTTCCAATCTCATATTGACGGTTCGCGGCATTTCATAAGTCCCGAGCTTGCCGTGGAAATTCAGGAATCCCTCGGTTCCGATATTATGATGTGTCTTGATGAATGCACCCCCTACCCTGCCAGTTTTGAAGAAGCGGAAAAATCCCTCGACTTGACAGTCAAATGGGCCAAAAGGTGTAGGAGCATCAAAAAAAACGATCATCAGTCCCTATTTGGAATCATTCAGGGAGGGATCTATCCTGAACTGAGGGTGCGGGCTGTAGAAAATATATCCACAAATATCGGTTTTGACGGTTATGCTCTGGGTGGGTTAAGCGTGGGCGAGCCTAAAGAAGAAATGCTTGGTATTACCGAAAAGACCGCCCCCCTGCTTCCTCCCGACAAACCGAG
>DATKLL010000174.1:0-24389 GCA_035542475.1 Syntrophales bacterium | reverse complement strand
TGCGCAACCCACAATTACATCATCCACATCTTCCGGCTTCAATCCGGAAACCCTTGCCAGAAGTCCCTTCATCACCTGGATACCTATCTCATCACTCCGGGTGCCCGCCAGACCGCCTCTCCGGTAACGCCCGCCTGGACTTCTTACGGATTCAATAATAACGGCTTCACTCATGATATCCCTCCTTATCTGTGTGTCAGGTATCGATCTTCTTGAACCGCATTAGAACCTGACTGTTTATCGTTAGCAATCTTATAGATGCATTTAATTGCCTTCTCCCTTTTTAATTCCGCAACGGTTTCCCGGTATTCAGCATGTTCATAATCCGGTCCTGTGTCTTTTGTTCAGCTATGAGACTCATAAATGCCTCTCTTTCCAGGTCAAGTATCTCCTGTTCCGTCACCAGCGTACCTTCCGGGCTATCCCCGCCAGAAAGTATATAGGCAAGCTTCTTGGCGATGTGAACGTCATAATCGGAAATGAAATTTCCATGCCTCATATTGTAAAGAACCGAATCGCACATCCCCCGGAAGTTCTCACCCATCACTGGGATCAATGCCGGCCTGGCTTTTTTGTAGAACCGGGACAACCCCAGAACAGTCTGCTTCGCGTCCCATATCTGCTGGTCCCTGCCGAGGCTGATATTATCGGTTTTTCTTATGTAGCCTAAATCCATTGCCTCCATGGCGCTGGTGGAAACCTTTGCCATAGCTATGTTTTCAAAAACCTTGGAATAGAAGTGCTGGAGGTTTAATCCTGCCTCGAGCAGACCTTCCGGTATGCCCTCGGTGCAGCGAACCATCATTTCTTTTGTACCTCCACCTGCCGGGATGACGCCAACGCCGACCTCCACCAGACCCATATATGTTTCTCCACAGGGCTGGCTCTTTGCCGCATGTATGGCTATCTCGCAACCGCCGCCCAGGGCCATACCCGCCGGAGCGGACACGACCGGTTTCGAGAGATATTTCATCCTCATGTTCGCATTCTGAAAGTCCCCTATCATCTTCTCCAGGAGATCCCAGTCTCCTCTCTGGGCTGCTACAAGGACATTGAAGATATTGGCGCCCACGGAGAAATTGGTCGAATGATTGCCGGTGACCATCCCCAGAAAATCCTTTTCCACGATTTCGCAGCTGTCAAAAATCATCTGAATGATATCTTGATCAACGGCATTCATCTTGGTGTGAAATTCCAGACAGGCGACGCCGTCGCCGATGTCGACGAGGCTGGCGCCTGTATTCCTCTTGATCAGTTTCTTTCTTTCTTTCAGGGAGGGAAGGAAAATGACCCGGGGATTTTCCTCCAGCTTCACGTAGCCTTTAGTCCGAAAATCATAGAAATAGAGGCCGTCCTCTTTCTTCATGTAGAAGGACTTGCAGCCTGCCTTCAACATCTCCTCGACCTTGGCGGGGACGTTCTTCCCCAATGCTTTCATTGCTTCAACGGCCTCTTTTACACCGACAGCATCCCATAATTCGAAAGGACCCAGTTCATGGTTATAGCCCCATCTCATGGCGCGGTCGATGGCAACGACATTGTCGCAAATCTCGGGAATACGGTTAGCCGCGTAGATGAAGTTGTTGCATAAATATTCCCTTGCTACCTCGGCTGCCTTATCAGCTCCGTTGAAGACGATTCTCAGCTTGTTTTGAAATTCCCCCTCAGCCTTCTTCGCTGCTTCGATCGAATCAAATCTCGGTTTTGAGGGAGCCATGTATTCGAAGCTGTTGTAGTCCAGAACCAGCTTTACGCTTTTGCCTTTTTCGTCCTTGGTCTTTTTATAGAAACCCTGCCTGGTCTTGTTTCCCAGGAGCTTCTTTTCCATCATCTTCTTCATGAAGTCGAGAGGCACAAAGAGCTCCCGCATCTCGTCTTCCGGCACCGCATCATAGAGGTTCTTCATGACATGATAACCCGTGTCGAGACCGACAAGATCCATCGTTCCGAAAATCGCTGAACCGGGTCTGCCCAGAGCCCTGCCGATGATGGCATCCACTTCTTCCACCTTCAGACCCTTTTCCACCATCAGATGGATGGCATTGCAAATGTCGTATATGCCGATGCGGTTTCCCACGAAGTTGGGCACATCTTTGCAGATGACCACACCTTTGCCGAGGACGTCCTCGCCGACCTTCACCATAAAGTCTACGACTTCTTTCTTCGTCTCGGGGCCGGGAATGACCTCCAACAACTTCATATAACGCGGGGGATTGAAGAAATGGGTCCCCAGATATCTCTGCTTCAATTTAGGGCTGAAGTTGGCGGAAATCTCTTTAATAGGGATTCCTGAAGTGTTGGTGCTGACTATGCACTCATCCTTCACAACCTTTTCCACCCTGGCCATGAGGTCTTGCTTGATTTTCAGGTTTTCAATGACCACCTCAATGACCCAGTCACAATCGGCAAGCCACTTCAGATTATCTTCAAAATTTCCAACTTTAATCATCGAGGCATTCTTCTTCGAATAAAAACTGGCAGGCTTGGATTTCAGTGCACCATCCAACCCATTCTGAGCAAATCGGTTTCGCCAGGCGGGACTTGCTTCCGTAAGACCTGCTTCCTTGTCCCTCTGCGTCAACTCAAACGGAATTATATCCAACAGAAGACATTCAATACCCGCGTTGGTCAGATGAGCTGCTATAGTAGCTCCCATTACTCCTGCCCCGAGAACAGCTGCCTTTTTGATTTTATACGACATAATCTTCCTCCTTGTTTTTAAATCAGCACTCGGCCTAATAAATGTTTGGGCCGATACAGTGTATTCGTTTAAATCGTGAACAGCTCCTCTGCCATCTCCAGGGGTGTTCTGTCTCCGACTTTAATTGCATCACATCTCGCCTTGACTGTGGAAAGGACATTCAGTGAGAAAAATTTGGCGGCTGCTATCTTTCCATTATAGAACGCAACATCCTTGTTTTCACGGATAAGGGATCTCTGCCTTGCCTTTGATCCTTTTGCATCATTTTCCGTATAGATGGCATTTAACTTTTCATTGGCAATCGTAGCCGCATGCATCAACAGAGATCCGACTGCAATATCACCGAAAAGCTCAAGGTACGGAGTTGCGTTGAGGACAGGAATCAAAAAGCTCGCGCCCCTGCTTAACCGGTAAAAGTGTGTGGTCAGGTCGGACACGGCCTTCAGGGCTTCTTCCAGATAGTTGCAGGGTACCGTAAGATCCTCAAACCCCTTGCTCTTTGTAATGATGCTGTATATTTCGCTGTACAGGCTCATCATAAATTCACCCCTCCTCGGCGCCAGTTTCCTGCCGACAAGGTCGAGGGCCTGAATACCGTTTGTCCCCTCATAGACGGTCGTTATTTTACAGTCTCTTAAGTACTGCTCCACAGGATATTCCGAACAGTAGCCATAGCCCCCGTAGACATCGATGGCCTTCGAACAGACCAGCATGGCCTTGTCCGAGGAATAAGCCTTGCAAATCGGGATTAGAAGCTCTGCCAATCCCTGCCACTTTTCCTTGTCTGCCTTGCTCTCTGAAACAACCGCCATGTCAAAGCAGAAGGCGGTATAGTACAGCAATGCCCTGATGCCTTCTACGTGGGCCTTCATCCAGAGGAGATTCCGCTTCACGTCGGGATGCTGGATTATGGGCACCGGCTTGGCATCAGGATTTTTCATGTCCCAGATGGCGACGCCCTGAATCCTTTCTTTGGCATAGGCCACCGCATGTTCATATGCCGCCGTTGCCACGCCGAGGGCCTGCAAGCCGACTTCAAGCCTGGCTTCATTCATCAGCTGGAACATGATCGCCATCCCGGCCCTCTCTTTTCCAAGGAGCTCCCCGATGCATTTCCCCTCATCCCCGAAATTGAGGGTGCACGTAGCCGAACCCTTGATCCCCATTTTGTGTTCGATATTGCCCGTACGCACGTCATTGAATTCCCCTATGCTCCCGTCAGTGTTTACCCGGTGTTTCGGAACAATAAAGATGGAAATACCGCGTGTGCCGGGGGGGTCTCCTTCGATTCTGGCGAGAACGGGATGCACGATGTTCGGGCAAAGGTCATGGTCTCCGCCGGAGATAAATATCTTTGTCCCCGTAATGCTGTATGTTCCATCCGGCAATCTCTTTGCCGTCGTTTTCAGGGCGCCCACATCGCTTCCAGCGCCGGGTTCTGTGAGGCACATGGTTCCGGCCCATTCGCCGGCATACATTTTAAACATGTATTTTTTCTTCTGCTCCTCCGAGCCGAAATGTTCTATAAGTGCGGCAGCGCCGTTCGTCAACATAGGATACATGATGAGGGGATAGTTTGCGGCCTGAAAAAACTCAAAGCAGGCGGTGGAAACACTCACCGGCATCCCCTGTCCGCCTACCTCCGGATCTCTCATGGCGCACTGCCAGCCGGCTTCAATAAACTTCCTATAGGCGTCGTGAAAACTCTTCGGTACAGACACATTCCCATCCTTGAATTTGCATCCCTCCCTGTCCCCATCTACATATGTTGGGAGAATCACCTCCAGGGCCATCTTTTCCGCTTCTGTCAGCATCATATCCACGGTTTCTTTGGAATAGTCCGCATATTTGCCGCTCTTAAAAAGACTTTCCACATCTAATTGCTCGTAAAGTAGAAATTGCTGATCTCTCTTATTCACCAATAAGTTACTCATAACGACCTCCTTCATTCTTTATTCTGTTCTTATTATATAAGTCGATTCTTGGGCATACGATATTCGGCCCAAGTGTCATCATCTTTTTTCGCGCTTCATATTTATTGCAGCAGATCCGCCTTTCAACCCTGCCTCAGGAGTTTGACTGCAAGATAGACCCCTAATAATTAGATCCAGTCCTTTATCGACTGTCGATCTTATCCTCTGATCCCTTATGGATTCTTTGCCTGTGAAGATGTAGAGAGAGATAATTCCATTCATGAACCCCCACAAGGCATTTCTATTTTGCCTATTGTTTACGTGAGGCAAAAATTCACCTTTATCAATTCCTATCTGAAATATCTGCTCTATGACATTTATTGGTTTATTCGTCGTATCGATAAGCTGCTTCGCAAGTCCTTCTGAAAAATTCAATTGATCGGTGTGCAACATAAAATTCATCAATATCCTGAACAATTCCCTGTCATTTAAAAAGAAATTTATATAGACCTCGACAAAATGCCGCAGCATTTCTGCCGCGCTTCGGTCTTCTTCAAATATAATGGACAGCGTGCCGTTGAATTTATCGATGTCATTCATAAGAATTTCGGCACAAATCTCTTCCTTACTGTTAAAGTGGAGGTAAACAGCACCCTTGCTAAGCTCAGCCTTCTTTGCGATATTTTCAACGGTGATGAATTGGAAGCCCTTCTCAAAAAACAATTTTCGGGCCGCTTTGAGGATAGCTCTTCTTCTTGCCTCCTTCTCTCTCTTTCTTCTTTCCTCGAGTCCCATAACATCTCCTTATGACTTATGGTCATATTCTGAATAATAGTCATTCTATGACTATGAGTCATGACATAGATATTTACTCATGTCAAGAAATTTTTTTTAATCTTTTTTATTTTTTGTAATATGTTGGTATTATAGAGAAATGTAGCTATTAGGCACAGAATAGCTTCAGATAGGTTGCAGAAGGTCATTTCCCACCAGCTCCATGGGCTCCAATATTGAGGCCGCCATGCAATTCATCAATAATGGCGGTAGAAGAGCGGTTGTTACCTCCATCGAAAATATTGAAGAGGCTGTGGCGGGGCGTGCCGGTACAGAGATCATCATGTGATCAATGCGAAGGAACGACATCCTCTCCTGACTACCTGTTCAGAAAATGAGTCGATTTAGCGAATCTCGCCAATATCCAAAATTATGCCACAAAACTAACCTGAATCGGGGCCATTATTAAGGGATGGTCTATTTAATGATAAGGGAACATTACCTAATGATAAAAAATCTTGGAAAATTGACAGTTTGATAGATAAAAAATTTAAGAATTAATTTTTTTTGCCGATAATATAAAAGGTAGATGTTTTCCCCCTATCTGCTACTTGAAATTTACTTAACAAAATCTATTAATTAGGATTAAAATGAAAGTCCATAAAGATTTCATAATGCCGGCAAGCTCACCTGATTCAGATGAGATGGTAATTAATCCTATTAATCTATCCTTTAGCGGTGACCTTGAAACTCTATTCCTTAATGATTATTATCAAAATTCTCTCAAGTTGGTTCGTTTATCCCTTCTGGCCGGGATTTTAATCTACGCATTTTTCGGCATCCTTGATGCTCATCTAATTCCCGAAATGAAGGGGAAATTGTGGTTTATCCGCTTTGCCATTGTGTGTCCCATTCTTTTTGGCGTAATAATATTCTCCTATTTCTCAGAGTTTAAAAAGTACTTCCAGCTATCTGTTGCAGCCGCAATGACTATTGCAGGTACAGCAATCATAGCAATGATTTTAATCATCCCTCCCCCAACAAATTATTCTTATTATGTTGGAGTAATCCTTGTATTTATATGGGGATATACATTTACCAGAATTAGATTCTTGTGGGCGACAATATCAGGCTGGATTATTGTTGCTTCTTATGAATTTGTCGCCACATGGATTATCGATACACCGTATACTATTTTAATGAGTAATAACTTCTTCTTCATTAGTGCAAATGTGGCAGGAATGATTGCATGTTATTCCATAGAATACTATGCCAGGAGGGATTTTTATCTGGCATACCTGCTAAAGAATGAACAGAAAAATATCAAGTCTGCAAATATTATTTTGGAAAAAATAGTCGAGGAACGGACCTCTCAACTAACAGAAACGAACAAAAACTTAATGCAGGAAATAGAAGAGAGAGCGCGGGCCGAGCAGCAAAGAGTAGAGTTAGAAAACAAACTTCAACAAGTTCAAAAATTGGAAGCCATGGGAACGCTGGCTGGCGGTATAGCCCACGATTTTAATAATTTACTAATGGGTATCCAAGGATATACCTCTCTCATTCTTTTGGACATTGACTCCAGCTACCCACATTACGAAAAATTGAAAAGCATCGAACAGTATGTTGTTAGAGGGGCTGAACTGACAAGGCAGTTACTTGGTTTTGCAAGGGGCGGCAGATATGAGGTAAAGCCAACGAACCTTAATGAAATAGTGCAAAAGAGTTCACAGATGTTTGGCCGTACCCAAAAAGAGATAACAATTCATACAAATTTCCAGGCTGATATCTGGACAGTTGAGGTAGATCAGGGGCAACTTGAACAAGTCCTATTAAATCTCTATTTGAATGCTTCGCAGGCTATGCCGGGAGGCGGTCATCTCTACATAGAAACACAGAACGTTACACTCGGTTATATAGATGTCAAACCTTACCAAAATAAACCGGGAAAGTATGTGAAGTTGGCTGTAAGAGACACGGGATTGGGAATGGATGAAAAAACGAAAGAGAGAATATTTGACCCCTTCTTTACCACAAAAGAGATGGGACGAGGGACGGGTTTGGGACTCGCATCTGCTTATGGAATCATCAAATCACACGGTGGAATCATCAATGCACAGAGCAAAAAAGGAGAGGGCTCCACCTTTAATATATATTTACCTGCTTCTGAAAAAAAGGTCGAACAAGAAAAATTTGTTTCTGATGCAGTTATTATCGGCAAAGGGAGAGTGCTTCTCGTAGATGATGAAGAAATGATTATCAGGGTCGCTAATGGTATGTTGCATCGATTGGGTTATGAAGTCATGGTAGCGAGAAGTGGTAAGGAAGCCGTTAAATTATTAGAGGCAAATAAAGACTACATAGATGTTGTTATTCTCGATATGGTCATGCCCGACATGGGCGGCAGTGAAACTTTCAATGCCATTAAAGTGATACGTCCTGATATTAAAGTTATTTTATCGTCCGGTTACAGTATAGCCGGTGAAGCTTCCAAAATTTTAGACCGTGGTTGTGATGCTTTTATTCAAAAGCCTTTCGACATAAAGCAGATATCCCGAAAAATTAGAGAAGTTATGGACAATCATAGATTGAATTCCTAGGATACGATTATACAGCGAGGGCAACAAAGTGGAAATTAATGAAGACTTTAGAGAGGTCTTTTACGAACTCGAAAATGGTCACGTCAAAATCAGAAACAGGTTGAATCTTTTGACCAGAAAAGGAAAGTACCTGGAAGAGGCTCTTGTGCAGGAACATGATAAATATGATTCCTATCGATTCGACACGATGGACAAATTAGGAGAAATTTCTTCTCAGTTCAGTCAAGAGCAAAAAGAAGCACATCAAAATTTCATCAGAACAAGCACATACTATAACATTGTCCAGGAAGCGCCGTTTTATTGGAGGATCATTAATAAACCAAATGGTTATGCCGGCGACGCCAGCATGATGAAATTCATATATGATGATAAGTTTGAAGGCGATACGCCTTTTGGAATGTTGTTACATAAGAATGCATTGTCTACAAAGGCATGTCAGTCGGTTCGTAACAGAAAGGAATATCTAAAAGAACAAATATTGAAAAAAGAAGGCGGGAAGATTTTAAGCTTGGCTGCCGGTCCTGCTCAAGAGATTAAGGAAATTCTTGAAGCATCCAACGGTGATAAATTTCAATTTCTCGCCCTTGATCATGACATGGACACTCTAGAAAAATTTAATATTACAACTGTAGATGGTCATTTCAAATATTCTCTTGCCAATGCATTCCAAATAATATCGGGAAATTATCTCACGGCAAGGCCAAAGAAGCATATGCTTAAATATTGTTACCCCCGAACAGATTTCAAAGGACTAAATCGTTTATTTAGCATGATAAAATATGAATTGAATATTCTGCAGAAAGAAGAGTTCAGCTTGGTTTATAGCGCAGGATTATACGATTATATAAAAACATTTCTGCTGGATGAAACAAAAGGCACCATTGCGTTGACGAAAAATTTATTTGATTTAGTAATGCCTGGAGGCACATTGATAGTGGGAAATTTCAATAATAACAACCCAAGAGACATTAAATTTGCCATGGAATACATTTACGATTGGCAATTAATATATCGTAAAAAGCATGATATGTTAGAGTGTGCGAGAGCTATACCCGAAAAAATGATCGAGGATATAGAGATAATAGAAGAACCTTTGTGTATAAATTATTTTTTAAAGATTGTTAAAAAACAAAATGGCATTTAGAAATAGTTAATCAAGCAGACTCATCAATTATTTTGACCGTTAAATTTAATCGCTTCAACGAACTTGCATAAAACCCATTACCGTAACCCAGCCTGTGAGAGTATCGCAGGTTTATACGAGATGAACTACATCTATGCAAATCTTTTCCTGAGCCCCCGTTCCACGGTGACTATAGAATCCTGGACATTAGTAAGGATGGAATGGGTGGTGAGGGGACCACGGTCGGCGAGATTGTTCACAGCAAACTCGGACATGTCAACACTATAGAAATATACAGACCTCACCTGGTTATCCCCCATTACTATATATGAAGGCACTATGTTTCCCGCAGCAATAGCATGGAGCTGTGTCGCCCTGGCAATAACGGTGGTTGCGCGGCGTGCGATGTCACACATGGGTGAGAATAAATACCCGACTTGAAAGAATAAATATTTAATTGAAAAATGTTTAATATTTTGTGATGATTATTTATCAGGTAATGGTGAGCATCCGGATATGGAAGGAGACCAATTATGAGCACTGTGTCAGAACGGAAAATCATCAGCACCCCCCATGCTCCAAAGGCAATCGGTCCTTACGCTCAGGCAGTTCAGTACGGCGATCTGTTATTTGTTTCGGGGATGATTCCCCTTGATCCGAAGACGGGTGAATTATTGACCGGTAACTTCGAGGCAGAGATCGTGCTCGTCCTGGAAAATATCAAGGCGGTAGTAGAAGCAAGCGGCATGAGCCTGAAGAATGTCCTGAAATCCACGGTCTTTCTGAAAGACCTCGGCAATTTCGGAAAATTCAACGAAATCTACGGCAGATATTTTGGTGATATCCTTCCCGCCCGCGAGACCGTGCAGGCAGCCCAATTGCCGCGGGACGTGTCTATCGAGATTTCAGTAATTTGCGGGAAGTAAGAATATTGTGAAAAGGGGTACCACCTGGCTTCTCAAATATGATGGGGCTTCTTTACTCCTGAGATAAGTAAAAGAAGCCCCGCACTGGAAAGAGCAATCAAGGCATTTTCCAGGTTAAGATTAACAGCCGCTATTCATGGTATAAGACTGTTTGTCCAAATAAATCTTCCCACACATCCCCATAAATTCCACCGCAAACGATCACGTCATCGACTTTCTCAAAATACACATGTTTAATTTGATCCTCCTTAGTTACCGGATTAAACCACTTGTATTCCGTCATGCCGCTGCCTTTGGTTTTGGTTGCGCTGACGATCTCCCGGATAAAGCTTCTGCCGTCAGAATCTTTAACGTCGATGAAGTCACGACCTATGTATTTTTCATTGATCCCATGTGCAAGCATAGTACCTTTGAGGCTAAGGACAAAAACATAATTTTCTCCCTGAACAAAAGCGCCTTTGGAATTTGAAAATTCAGCCAGCGCAATTGCCTTGCCAACTCTCTTGTAGAAATCTACTGCCCTGGTCACCCAGGCCTCCGCGACAAGCTCTTCTGACCCCTCCAACTTCTCTTCAGCTACCTGTGAAAGCTCGATGTCTTTGGTCTCCGGGCTCCAAAGCAAGCTGAAAAAAGTGATGATCGCGCCGACTGTCAGCACTGCCGAAGCCGAAAGCCACAGTTCGTTAGGGCCTTCAATCGCCACTACCGAAGGCACCTCGTGGACGAGAGCGACCAACGGAGTGATGCCGGCGCCGCCTATCAGAGCACCTGCTGAATATCCAATGCCGACACCGACGGAACGCGTCTTCGTCGGAAACCGCTCAGAAAGGTACGCCGGGATAATGCCCCATGCAAGTTTGAGCGATGCCGCCAGTATGGCCGCGACGATGGCAATGGCCATGCTCCTAGTCAGGGATGCCCAGATTAAGGTTTTATATAGAGGTATGCCCAGGACAATACAATATAAACAATAAAGCAGGGTAAGTTTTCTCCTTCCAACTTTGTCCGAAAGCCACCCATAGAAGTTGTAGCCGACGAATGCACAGAATAGAGCAACGCCATAAATAAACGTATACTGAATGAGATTAAACTTGTCAGGTCCTTTGAGAATCTTGGGTATAAACTGATAAACCGCATAGTCGACAAGGAAAAGCCCCGTCATGAAGGCAAAGACCTGCAAGAATATCCAGAGCGTCGGGGGCCTTAACAGTGTTACAAGCGGCATTTTGTCTACTGTACCTGTTTTTTTCGCATGTTCATACACAGGAGATTCGACAAGCGATTTCCTGATATATAAGGCCAGGCCGACAGGGGCAACGCCCGTGAAGAACATCAGTCTCCAGCCCCACTCATGCATCGCAGCTTCTCCGATAAGGATGCTTGTCCCCAGAACTAAGAATGAGGCAATTGCATATCCGAGGGGAAACCCTGACTGAATGAATCCGCCGATGGTGCCGCGAAGCCTCGCCGGGGCGTGCTCGATAGCAAAGGTATGCCCGACTGCATACTCACCACCGAAGAAGCAGCCCATGATGAATCTCACCACCATAAAGAAGATATATGCTCCCACCAGTCCCAATTGAGCCGGCGTCGGTATGAACGCGCAGACCATCGACATTATGCCGACTCCCGCAATTGTAAGAATTAGAAGGAAGCGTCTACCGATCTTGTCGGCATAGTGCCCGAAGATGGCTGATCCCACGGGTCTTGCCGCCATCGTCACGGCATACAACAGAGCTACCATTAGGAACTGCCATGCTTCACTGAGTTTTGGAGATGCAAAGATCTTTGCCAGGACGGGAGCCAAAACAATGACCATTGCCATGTCATAAGCATCCATGCCGAATCCTAGGAACTGGGACCACATGGCCCGCTTGGCATCACTACTCATTTTTTCTTCTGTCATCTCCTTCTCCTTTGTCAGATTTCCACTGCTGGATACAGCATGTATTTTCTTTTCCATGTTTCACCTCCCATCATCTGTCCCGCCACCGCGGAATGGGATAGATGTACCTCTTACTGACTGACTTCTCCGGCCAGATGATCTCATACTGGCCGCCGATTACCTGCATGACCAGTGTGTCCATGAAGTTCTGATTGGTGTACCCCTCTTTGTCCTCAAATTTTACCGGACCGAAGGCCGTCATCATATTTGTCGCTCCCATGGCTATCCGAATATCTTCAGGCTTCCAGGACCGCGCCCTTTCGAGGACATTTTTTACTACATAAAGCGCTGCATAGGCTTCAGCTCCATGATAGGAAGGATAGTCCCCGTATCTTTTTTTATACTTTTCCGCAAAATCCCTTGCCCCCGGATAGTTACTCCATGGACTCCAGAGCGTCGACGTGACCACATATTCCGCGGCATCTTTGGCGCCCTGGATAAAATCCGGTACTGCGAAACCTGCTGCGCCGCCCGCATAGAGTCTTGCATCAATCCTGCGGCTTTGCAGCTCCCGCATAATCTCAACGGCATCCATCGCATAGGAGACCATGTAAATTACATCGGGATTCGACGCCTTGACCTTCGCAAGCATCAGTCTGACGTCTGGTATAGGACGGACATCGTAAGTGACGTAATCGATGGTTTCTCTGTCATAGGGTTCCTTCAACACAATTTTTATGCCCGCCTTCCTCGCCTGCTTGGACATATCCTCTGCACCTGAGACGCCAAAATCCGAGCTCTCGTAAAGAATTGCCATGGTAACCGGCTTAACAACCTTTTTGAGAAATGACATCAGCCCGCTCGCGTAATAGGCCGTTGTAGGATTCATCCGATAGACGTACCTGTATCTCTGTTGTGTGATATCGTCGGCGGCGCCGGTGACCACCAGGTAAGGAACCCTTCTTCTCTCTGCCAACTCCGCCAGGGCCTCTGAACACGAGGAACTGTATTCGCCGAAAATAATCGGCTGTTTATTCACGTCGATCAGTTTTTCTGCAATAGACCTTGAGATTTCCGGTTTGCCCTTGGAGTCCTCGAAATCCAGCAGAAGCTTCCTCCTCTTTATACCTCTCGCCGCATTGATTTCCTCCATGGCAATCTCGTAAGACCTTTTTTCTATCTGGCCGAATGTTGCCTGGGACCCCGTGAGAGGAAGGGGTACAGTCAATTTAATCGATTCTTGAGCGGATGCGTTAACCGTGAAGAAGCCAATGAGCAGATAAACTGCAATAAGGCCGACTAATTTCTTCATCTCCATCACTCCTTTTTATACGTATTTTTGGTAAACTGGCTTGTACATCTGCGACTTGATGAACTCCAGCAGATCTGCGGGTTTTTTCTTGCGCGCCAGGCCTTCGCAGTAAGCGACCTCGGCTACGGCAGCTGCGATCACGGCGGAAACTTCCTGAATCCGCTTCAACGACGGATAGATACGGCCCTGTTCGAGGTCACTCTCCAGGACCTGACCGGCCAGCGACCTTGCAGACGCAAGGAACATCCGGTCGGTGATGCGCTTTGCTTCGCAGGCAATGGCGCCCAGACCTACTCCGGGGAAGATATAAGCATTATTTCCTTGACCCGACACGAAGGTCTTTCCCTTGTAAGTGAAGGGCGGAAATGGACTTCCGCTGGCGAAGATTGCGCGGCCGTCCGACCAGGTGTAAGCGTCCTCTGCTGAGCATTCCGCCTTGGATGTCGGGTTCGAAAGCGCAAAGATGATGGGGCGCTCATTCAGTTTCGACATCTCTTCCACGATTTGCTGCGTGAAGCCCTTAGGAGTGCCCGACACGCCGATGAGCGCGGTGGGTTTCAGCGACCGGATTGCCGAAAGAAGGTCCGGGCAGCGCGGATTTTCATGCGCGTAAGGGAGTTTATGCCCGGCAAGGTCTGTGCGGCTCTTCACCACCAGACCCTTTGAATCGATAAACCAGCAGTGTTTACGGGCTTCCTCCTCAGACATACCTTCGTCGACAAGCGCAGAAACGATCAGGTCGCCGATACCTATCCCGGCCTCGCCGGCGCCGAGGAAAAGAAATGTTTGGTTCTTGAACTCACCCTCAGTCAGGCGCATTGCGGAATAAACACCCGACAGTGTCACTGCGGCGGTGCCCTGAATGTCATCATCGAACAGGCATGACCGGTTTTTGAATTCGTCAAGAAGACGGAAGGCGTTAATATTAGCGAAATCCTCAAGCTGGATAAGAGCTCGCGGGAAAACCTTTTGCACGGCTCTGATGAATTCCGCCACGAATTTATCGTAAGCCTTTCCGCGGACGCGCTTCTGGAAGATGCCCGTATACAGCGGATCATCGAGTAAAGCCTTGTTTTCCGTGCCGACGTCAAGGAATACCGGCAAGGTGTATGATGGATGAATGCCGGCGCAGGCCGTATAGAGCGAGAGCTTCCCGACCGGGATGCCCATGCCGAACGCGCCGAGATCGCCGAGGCCGAGGATGCGCTCGCCGTCAGTCACGACAATGACACGTACATCCTTGTAAGGCCAGTTCTCCAGAATCTTGGCTATACTGCCTTTATCATTAAGCGACAGATAAAGGCCGCGGGGACGGCGGAATATATGGCCGAATTCCTGGCAGGCCTTACCGACGGTTGGCGTGTAGATAATGGGCATCATTTCTTCGATATTTTTCATCAAGACGTAGTAAAAGAGCGTCTCATTGCGGTCTTGAAGGCTGACCAACTGAATATAGCGTTCCAGGTCTGTAGGTTTCTTCCGGAAGTTATCCATAACGCGACCCGCTTGCTCTTCCTGTGTTTGCACATGAGGCGGCAGCAGACCTTGGAGTTTCAATGCGTGTCGCTCAGACTCGGTGAAGGCGGTGCCCTTGTTGAGCATCGGATCATGGAGAAGGGCTACTCCCATGGGGTATTCCCTATAGTCGCCGCTGCAAATGATCAGGTCATCGACCTTTTCAAAATACGTCTCCTTGGGCAGCACCTGTCCGGTTATAGGTTGGTACCATTTGTAGTTCACCCAGCCGCTCCCCTCAGCGTTGGCGGTTTTGACGATCTCTTTGATAAAACTCTTGCCGTCATAGTCCTTGACGTCGGTGAAATCCTCGCCGACAAACTTTTCATTAACCCCGTGGGCCAGCATGGTTCCATTGGGGCTTAACACATAGATATACATTTCATCCTGAACAAACTCACCATAGGGATTTGTAAATTCAGCCAGGGCGATTCTCTTTCCGGAAGCTTTATAAAAAGCCGCGGCCTTTTTCACCCAGCCCTTGGCATCTTGTTTCTCTCGTTCAGTCATGGCGCTTGTCCTTTCCTGCTTTTTTTGAATTTCGGCTGCTCCAGCAACTTAAGACTGCCGAATTGCCGCCAGGGCTTTTACTGCCTGGTTTGGTCATCTTAAGAAGCAAGAGGGATGCCACTGCAGGTAGTTATTAGTAACGCATTGATATTACTGTGAAAACTATATTGGCAGGCTCAATTTCAACTGTTTAAGGGTATGAAGAAAATTATAGATACTGAGCAATATTCCGGGAAATCTGAATAAATACAAAATGATAGATCATATTTCTGAACACCGCAGGTATGAATTTTTTCATAGGTTTTTCTAGTCCGACTCAGAGGGCGTTTCCGTCTTCTTCAGCCGTTTGTTCAGGGCCGATTGGGATATGCCTAACAGGCGGGCCGCGAGGGATTGATTGCCCTTTGCCCGCACCAATGCTTCATCTGTCAGAAGTTTGAGCGCTTTGTTGTATGTAGGTAGTGTTCCGAGCCCAGCAAAGATATTCGCCTCGTCTGTTTTTCCAGAACTGACAGGAACATCGGAATATTCCTGTCGGCCCATGGCCCTTATAAAGGAATCCATCGAAAGGATGCCTGACCTATGCCGTGATACTGAGTCATATACCATAGATCTCAACTCCCGGACATTGCCGGGAAAGGGATATGTCTCCAGGAGATTCAATAATTCCTTCGGCGCTGCAGGCTTCTTCCTTGCGAAATCCATGGCAGCTTCTTCGAGAAAAGTATCCAGCAGCAAAGGCAGATCCTCCTTTCGCTCCCGAAGGGGTGGTATATTCACCTTATGGGTCTGCAGCCTGTAGTAGAGATCTTTTCTGAACTGTCCGGCGGCAAGCTTTGCCGATATATCCTGATTCGTTGCCACAATAACCCTCGCCGTCTTCCGTCTCGGCTTGTCACTGCCGAGGGGGTAGTACTCGCCTTCCTGGAGGACACGCAATAATTTGACTTGCGAGGAGATGCTCAGGTCACCTATTTCATCTAGAAACAGTGTACCGTGTGCCGCCTCTTCTATCATGCCGCTTCGGGCAATATCGGCGCCGGTATAGGCTCCTTTTACATGGCCGAAGAGCGTATCTGCAAACATGTTGTCGTCCAGCCCGGCCACATTTACACAAACCATCTCGCCTGTGCACCCGCTGATTTCATGGCTCACCTTCGCCACCAGTTCCTTTCCCACGCCGCTCTCTCCTGTTACGAGAATCGGTTGAGTGCTCTTTGCTATTGACTCAATGTACAGGAAGATGGAAATCATTTTCTTGCTCTTTGTCTTGATGCTGGCGAATGCCTCGGGGTATTCAAGTGAACCATCCAAAAGACGGCTACCCATTTCCCGGTTCTCCTGTTGAAGTTCAACCATTCTTACGGCATGCAAAACTCCCGTAACAAGTCGATCCTCTTCCGCAGTCTTGACGAAGTATTCAAAGGCGCCCAGTTTCATGCACCTGACAGCAGTCTCAATCTGATTCATTCCCGTAATGACAATCACCGCAATCTCGGGATGCTGTTCCGCGATCAGTCTCAACAGTTCTTCACCGGTGAGGTACGGCATCGTAAGGTCAAGGAGGACGAGACCGACATCTCGTTCGGAAAGGATGCCCATAACCTGCCTGCTGTCCTCGCAAAGTATAGTATTTGTTATACCCGCAATTCTTTCGAGGGAAAGACTCAGGGAATCAAGCCACGCAGGTTCGTCATCGACTAGCAAGACACCGAATGCAGGATACATTTTTTGATTCATGCCTTCGCTCCTTCAAAGAATGCAGGGAGGCGGACGGTGACCGTCGTACCTTGACCAGGGGTCGATTTAAATTCAAGAGCGCCCCGGTGCTCTTTGATTATACCGTCCGAAACAGAAAGCCCGAGTCCAGTGCCGCCCCGATCTCTCTTAGTGGTAAAGAAGGGATCTGTTAGGCGTACCAAGTCCTCGGCCGAGATACCCTCACCCTCGTCGCGAATTTCCAGAACAACGTCTCCTCTGAACTGGTCATAAGACGTATGAACGTATATCCCTTCCTTGCTGTTTTTCAGGGCCTGACACGCATTCAATATCAAATTCACCACAACCTGTTCAATGCGCTGGGCGCTTCCTTTGATTTTCGGTATTGCCTCTGTATAATGCTCAACAAAATGGCTCGTCGACTTTTGTATTGTGTTCTCGACAAGCCTCACTGCTTTCTGGACAGTGACATTACAATCCAGTAAATCATTGTGCTCCGACTCATCGCGCCGTGCAAAATCCTTAAGGTCATCCACAATGCGCCTGATTTTCTTTGCACCGTCCTGTATTTCTGAAAGCTTTGACGCCAGTTTGGTATGCACCCGCGAATAGGGCAGCCCGGCCGCTTGAAAGTCACCATGCTCTTTGTAGTAAGCCTCGACAATTGATTCTGTATCCTTAAAATAATCGATGATGAGCGGCATGTTAAGAAGGATCAAGCCATTGGGATTGTTAATTTCGTGAGCGACTCCCGACACGAGGATGCCGAGAGAGGCCATCTTATCTGCCTGCACCAGTTGCTGCTGCTGAAGCCGCAGCTCTTCCATGGCGCGTTTTCTTTCCTGAACCTCTTTTTGAAGGGCCTCCGTCCTGACTGACACTTGCTTCCGTAAGGTTCTCAACCACAGTAATGCCACTGCAAGAATGATGAGAAACAGGATAATCACGATGGCGCCGTATTCAATGACCCTGTCCCAGGGAATACCTTGAGGCTCAAGAACACCTAGCCACTTATCGTGTATCGCCTGATACTGTCCGGTCTGCCTGAGGATAGCAAGACCCTGATCGAAGCGGGATAGCAGTTCCGCATTTCCCTTCTTCACGGCATAACAATAATCCACGGAAATAACGCTTTTTGCAACGGGTACAACGTTCGTAAGCCGCAGTTCTTTGATAATATATGCGGCCGGGAAATTTGCAACCACCGCATAATCGTACTTGCCGGAAGCAACCAGACGCAACGCCTCCGCCGGTGTATCAGTTAATATAGGTTTTACATACAGATTCTTCTCAGCAAGATAGTCATGAATAAACCCGCGGCCTTGAAAGGCAACTTCTTTACCTTCAAGCTCTTCCAATGAATGAACAGCCGGCACGCCCTGTCTTGCAAATATGGAGTGGTTCACAACGGTATGGCGAACAAAATCTACTACCTTAACCCTTCCTGCAGAATAGGACATACCCTGGAGTATATCTACATCTCCCGTCTCCAGGGCCTTGCGGACATCCTTCCATGCCCCAAGTCTAAACGTTACTCTGAACCCCATCAGGTCCGCGATAGCCCTTGTAAGGTCAACATTGTATCCTGATGGTATTCCATCCCTGTCGATAAACTCATAAGGGGGATAGTTTTGATTGCCGCCGACGATGACGACTTTTTCATCAAGGGGAAGTGTCTCTTCATGGGCAGCACCCTGTACGGGCGCTAACACGAGAAGCAATAACGCGAAGATAAAGCGGTAATGTGCTCTAATGCCAGGCATATTTGCTACGTTTAATAAGATGTTATATTATACTGGAGGCAGTATAGAAAGATGGCGATTTAGTGTCAAGGGGTTTGATAAGACGGTAGAGTATCATAATTTTCAAAAAGAGATTATTTGTGATAAATAAAGTTAAATAACTTTTGGAGGAAAGAAAATGGCAAAGATGAAGACAATAGGCATTGCAGCAACGTTGGATGACAAGTTTAAGATTGAAGTAAGAGCAGGGGATCATACCATGTATGTTGACCAGACAAAGGCAGGCGGCGGGACTGATGCGGGACCGACCCCCCTTGAATATTTGTTCGCATCTCTTGCAGGCTGCATAGGCACAGTAGCAAGGATAATCGCCAATCAGAAGAGGATCAAATTGCACGGCATGGTTATGAAAGTCGAAGGTGCATTCGATCTGGAGACGTTGCTGGGCAAAAGCAAGGAAAACAGACCGGGGTTCACGGGCATCAAAGTTTCTCTCAATATTGACTCGGATATGTCGAAGGAAGAGAAGGAAGCGTTTATTCATGAAGTGGAGAGCAGATGCCCTGTTTCAGATAATATTTCCTGCACCACCCCTATAACGATTGAAGTCGTATGATTCAATATTAAGGCCATTAATTATTGACATATAATTGTCTTTTCTCTATATTTTTTATAGGAAAGACGTGAATTGCTTATCAAAGACATTCCCGGATATTCATTGAAAAACATTCTGTAGCCATTTAACTGCATTAAAAAAAGGACTCTATTCTATGGACATAAGAAAGTTTGAAGTACCTATAGAAAAGTTGCGCTGGCAGTGCGATCCTGTTGTGTTCGATTTTGAGTGCACGAAGGAACTGGCCCCATTACGTGAATTTATTGGCCAGGACCGAGCAATCCGGGCCATTCAGTTCGGCCTCTCCATGAATCATGAGGGCTACAATGTATACGTTGCGGGTTTGACCGGCACCGGCAAGACTTCCATGGTAAAAACATACATTGACCGTCTTATAGCAAAGCACCAGATCGGGGATGACTTACGTCCCCAAGACTGGGCCTATGTCCATAATTTCGTTGACCCTGACCGTCCCCAGGCTATCGGCATGCCGCAGGGCACCTGCAAGGAGTTTCGCAATAAAATTTCCAATCTGCTTGACCGTCTCAAAGAAGACCTGGCCCGGGCATTTTCCAGCGATGAGTACAAGAACAGCCGCAAGAAAGTGATCGAAGAAAGTCAGGCGAATCAGCAAAGGCTCATGCAAGAAATTGGAGAAGACGCCCAAAAGCAGGGTTTTTTTCTGGAAGTGACACAGGCCGGCCCTGTCCTAGTCCCTCTCATCGATGGCCGTCCCATGAATCAGGCCGAGTATATGGCCCTTGATGAAAAGATCCGCAAGGAAATGGATAAGCGACATGCCGAGGTTCTAAAAGAAGTGCAAGAGACTTCTGAGAAGCTACACCAATTACAGCATCAGACTGCACAAAGGCTTGCCGATGCCGACAAGGCGTTGGCCGATGTAACTGTCACACGTCTCTTCGATAATCTCCTTACTGATTATAAAGATCAACCAACAATCACCCAGTTTCTCAGTGATCTGAAAAAATACACACTTGATAACCTGGATATTTTTAAGGTCGAAGAGGCCAAAACTCCGACCTTGTTCGGCCTCCCCTCTTCCCAGATCACCCAGGGCCGTGATCCGTATCTCCCTTTCCAGATCAATGTCTTCATCGATAACAGCGAAACCCAGGGTCCTCCTGTAATTACCGAGCCCAACCCGATATATCCAAACCTGTTCGGAAAGCTGGAGAGGAGATTTCTCTTTGGCGGTTATCTCAGTGACCATACCATGCTTAAACCAGGGGCCATTCACCGAGCTAATGGAGGCTATCTGCTGCTTAGCGCGGCTGAGGTAATTACGAACATCGGCGTCTGGCCTGCCATCAAGCGGGCGATTCGTACCAAGGAGGTCAGGATCGAAGACCCTTTCGAGCAGTTCGGCTTGATCGCACCGCAGGCAATGAAGCCGGAACCGATACCCATTAATACTAAATTCTTTCTGATCGGCGACCCGTTCATTTACCAGATGCTGGCTATGTATGATGAGGAGTTCTGGGAGCTCTTCCGTGTAAAGGCCGACTTCGACTTTGAGGTAGAGCGTACCAAGGAGAACCTCAGGGAGTTTGCTGCCTTTATTGCCGGCTGCTGTGAGGATTGCCAGCTGCGTCACTTTGATCGCACAGGCGTTGCCAAGACACTTGAGTTTGCTTCCCGCATGGTAAGCGACCAGCAAAAATTATCTTCCCGCTTTTCCCAGATTAGAGAACTTGTCCAGGAGGCCGAGTATTGGGCCCGGCAGGATGGTGCGGAACTGGTCGGCGCCAAGCATGTGGAACAGGCCATTGAGGAGCGTCGCTTCCGCCATAACCTGCCTGACGAGAGGATCAAAGAATTAATGGAGCGCGGCACGATCATGATCGACACTGAGGGCGCCGTTTCCGGTCAGGTTAACGGGCTTAGCATATATAGCCTGGGTGATATTACCTTCGGAAAGCCGTCACGCATCACGTGCCGTACGTTTCTGGGCCGGCATGGCATCATCAATATCGAGCGTGAAAGCCGGCTGAGCGGCCCGCTTCATAATAAGGGTGTGTTGATTCTGAACGGCTATCTCGGCTCAAGATTCGCCCAGGACTTCCCGCTCTCTTTATCCGCGAGCCTATGCTTTGAGCAGTCTTATGAGGGCGTCGAGGGTGACAGCGCCTCGTCTACGGAGCTGTATGCCTTGCTCTCAAGTTTAGCCGATGTACCAATCAAACAGAGCATAGCCGTGACCGGTTCCGTCAACCAGAAGGGCGAGATCCAGCCTATCGGCGGTGTCAACCAGAAGATCGAGGGCTTCTATGGAATCTGCGAGGCCAAGGGCCTGAACAGCGATCAGGGTGTAATGATACCGCGCCGCAACGTGGACAACCTGATGCTGCGCCAGGACGTAATTAACGCCGTCAAAGCAGGAAAATTTCACATCTGGGCGGTCAGCACTATAGATGAAGGTATCGAAATCCTCACTGGTATTCCGATGGGGCAATTGTCCAAAGGGCAGTTCCAGAAAAACACCATCAGTTTCAAGGTTGACCAAAATCTGAGGGAGATGGCCAGGAAGCTCAAGGAATACAGTGGCGCAGCTGCAAATACATCCGATGAGCATAAAAAGGCAGACTAACTTTTTTACGCCCGATTCTTAAATTCAAGAATGAATAGAATAATGAAGATTGTCAGTCGTGTATAAGTGTTCTGATCTTCGTGTCTTATCAGCGAATTGCAAGTTAACAGGCTGAAACATTGACAGATTTGAAGGAAAAATCCTCCATTAAATAACAATGATATTAAGACTGAATTAGTATGCATTATTATTTAGCTGTAGGGTAATCCATTCATTTTCATGACCGACCAAGCCCTTTCAAAGAGCAACAACAACAAAATGTTCCTTTAATATTAATATCTTTCACATTAAAAATCATTCCTGGAATACCTCTTGCTATATTACTTATATTGTAATTATGTCTAGCTAACATATTAATCTTTAAAGGTAATAATGGAATATCTCTTCTTAACGCTATGTTTAATAATTTCAAAATTATGATTTATGGAGGTTAACCATGAAATTATTGATTATAGATAACTATTTGGAGATTGTAGAAATTCTTTCTACATCTATGGAGCTTTTAGGTCATGAAGTGGATAAGGTATATGACGGGGTTGAAGCCATCGAAAAGCTGCAGAATGACTCATACGATGTCGTTATTGTAGATGCCGAGTTGCCCGGGATGGGGGGTGTTGAAGTTTGTAAATTTTTAAGATTGCAATTTCCAGATGTTTATATTATAGGAATGAGCGGTAGGTGTCGCGCCTTGAAAGAACTCAAGAACGCAGGCGCTAATATCTGCCTTTCCAAGCCTTTCCATATTGATGTGGTAGAGGAAATCATAGAACATCTGTATTGTGCATCCACACCCGGTTTTGACTCTGCTGCATTCTATTGTAACAATGGTTTGCTATAAACTACTTTAATTTTGTGGGTTATTTAAAGCAGACTTCACAAGATTAAGTAAGGCAGTTTATCAGCGACCAACTGAGGTTAATTTTTTATCATTTCATTTAGATTTTGGGGAATGAATTGTAAACGTGTTTGTAAATAATATGTAAGCCGCTATTCTGCTTTTGAAGGGAGGGCCATCATGCCGTACTATCAAAAACTCAAAACATTCTTCAGAAAAGCCTTTACTCCTGTTACCATCATGTTTATCCCTCATGATAATTCCCGCAGATCTTTGAATCTGAATGTTCCTGCCATCGGAGTCTTTCTATCAACCATTTGCAGCATTGTCGGTGCTGTTTATCTCTTGTCCATGCTGCCCGATGCCATCAGATATCAGGAAATTGAAAAAGAACTTCTTGATTATTCAAAAAAAGTCGTCGACTTCAAGACCACACTTGTATCTTTGAAAAAGGCGGAGCAGGACCTTCATCATTTGATTTCCCTGGGTTCCAAAGAAAAGATCTTTGATAATGTAGACACGTCGGACATAGGGTCATTAGACATTGATCAGGTGCAGGAACAGATCGAATCTTCGATGAAGACCGTCGGCGCCATCAAGGATTATCTGCGGTCACAAAAGGACATTTATCTCGCCACCCCCAACGGCTTTCCTGTCCAGGGGACAATTTCTTCCACCTACGGCAATAGAGTCAATCCAATCTCAGGACGTTCTGAGTTTCACCGTGGTCTTGATATTTCCACGGCCAAAGATACACCCGTAACAGCTACGGCGGACGGGGTTATCGTCTTTTCCGGCTGGAACAGAGGCGGGGGTAATGTTGTTGTGATCGCCCATGGTCATGGGTTTTCCACTTATTATGCCCATAACCGGATGAATACTGTTCAGGTGGGACAAAGCGTCAAGCGGGGAGATGTCATCGCATATGTTGGTTCTACCGGTTCCGCTACGGGCAGCCACGTACATTATGAAGTCTGGCATAACGGCAAAAACAAAAACCCAATCAACTATATTGATGAAAGATCCTGACGTTTAGCGGGAAGACATGTAAATCGGATCTTTTTCTTGGGGAAAATACAAAAACAATTATGCCCATTATTTTTGTCTAAAAATCCTTAAAATCATGTTTACCCATCGGAATAATTTTTTCAGGATCAACTTCGCTGTCAGGTTTAGATACAGCTTTTTCCCTGTCACTTTGTTTCACAAAAATAACAGCAGATGGAGCCTTACCGGCATCTTTTTCAAAATCCTTGGTTGAATGCAAATGTGAACCCGTACCATTTGTTTTTCCACCAACCACTTTCATTAGTTCGCTTATCACAACCTTCATCTGTGCGGCCTCGTCATTCATTTCCTTAGATAGGTGGACCGACTTCTCCGCATTGGCTGCTGTTTGCTGTGTCACTTTGTCCATTCCTGCCACCGACTTGTTGATCTGATCGATCCCGTGAGCCTGCTCCTGAGACGCCGCTGCGATCTCGCCAACAAGCTCCGTAACCTTTCTGGCAATTTGACGATTGCTGGACAGCTCACCGCTAATCTCTTCAAACAAGATTGACGCCTGCTGGATTTTCGCTGTGGAGTCGGCAATCAGATCCTCCGTGTTT
>DATKLL010000173.1:0-6203 GCA_035542475.1 Syntrophales bacterium | reverse complement strand
CTCTTCGTTGGCGAGCATATCAAGATGTAATGTAGCAATATCCTCAACGTCGAGGTTGGCCTCTTCCTTCGATTCTCTGAAATCAACTATTTTAATATACCGTTTGCACTCATGACAAACATCAACCCGGTATTTTTCCTCACCTTCAATAGTAAAATAGGCAAGTGTCTGCTGTTCCTCATTGCCGCAAAACGGGCATTTTATACGCCGGAAACGCCACTCAAACCCGCACTGTGTACAAAAAAGAAATCGTCTTCCCTCTTCCTCTCTTATCTCTCCGATCTTCGGCTCCTTACCGCATATCGGGCAATATCCCTCACCCCATCCGGTCTCGGTTATTTTTCCCCCATATTTTTCCGCAACCTTTTCCAGGGCAGGCCTTAGGCTCTCTTCAAGAAACAGATCAACAAGATCTATAACATCTTCATCCAGCTCGTCCGTTACTTCGTCAGGCAGTGAGCTGAAGGATTCGTAGATCAGTTTCTCAAAATTGAAGCTCCCGTCCTGAACCATTTGAACAATCTCTTTTGTTTCGCCGGGAACACGCTTTTCCGCGATTTCCAGCAGTGACAAAAAGTACCGTTTAGGTTCTGTCAAATCAAAATTCCCGGCAGAAAAATCTATGAGCGGCAGTCCGCCGGCTATTTTCTTTTCCATGAGTCCCTCGTCTATCGGAAAAATAATCTTTTCGACCTTGAGCCGATATTCCTCCCTCATGATCAAAATTTCCCCGAGGATATCAAGCAGCTCACCATAGTGGGGGGTGACACTCTTATACTTCTCAATAGTTTTTAACGCATCCTTCAACATTTTAGCCATTCAAAAAAAATCTCCTTGTATCTAGGTTGATAGCTGTATATATCCTTTCCGCGACCAGCGCAAGTTATAAGTGTTATAGGCAATATCCTAAAGCTTCCAACCCTGCGGTTGATACACAGAAGATATTATGCTATTATTTGTTATAAAAGTGTAATTGATGCGAGGGTATATTTCAAGACTTTTTACCAAGGGGAATGTTAAATGGAAAATTTTACTGATAGCATTTCTGCTTATCTTCAGGGGTCTTTTGCTTTAGCCTATGCGGCCGCTTATGTGGGCGGCGTTTTTATGAGTTTCACTCCCTGTATGTACCCTATTGCACCTATCACAGTCGCCTTCATCGGTGCCCACGGAAGCGGCTCTAAATTAAAGGGACTGCTGCTTTCCGTCATCTATGTTTTAGGCATGTCTGTCACATATGCTTCACTGGCCGCAATTGCCGCCTTGACCGGCATGTTATTCGGACAGATACAGACAAATCCCTGGACATATTTCATTGTCGC
The DNA here is from genome assembly GCA_035542475.1 of Syntrophales bacterium. Taxonomy (GTDB): domain Bacteria; phylum Desulfobacterota; class Syntrophia; order Syntrophales; family UBA2185; genus DATKLL01. The sequence continues at coordinate 4,881 of DATKLL010000173.1, read as the reverse complement.
TAATATATGCATCCTCATGGGATTATCCATGCTTGAGGTATTCATGCTGCCTGTGCGGGCTCCGAGCTTTCTGACTAAGGTCAGACCTGAAAAAAGGGGTATAATAGCCAGCTTTTTTGTCGGGGCCTTATCGGGCTTGGTCATGGGACCGTGCACAGCCCCCGTGCTTGCTGTCTTACTGAGTTTCGTAGCGAAAAGTCAGAATATCATCTTCGGAATAAGTCTTTTATTCGTTTTTGCCCTCGGTATGGGGACATTGCTTATTATACTCGGGACATTTACCGGCCTCTTAACCAGCCTGCCAAAATCAGGCATGTGGATGACGAGGATAAGCCACATAGCAGGATGGATACTGCTGGCAATGGGAGAATACTTCCTCATACAGGCTGGCAGTTTCTGGGGCTGACGGATTTCATCATGAATGCAAGAGTGAGATTTTTCCTGCTCACGGTTTTAGGATTGATTATATTTGCGCTGCCCTGCGTGCTCTCATGTTCTGAAAGTAAACAGACGGATATGGGAAAGAATATTCCTGAATTTAAGGCGCCGGATTTTAGTCTGAAAGATATAGATGGCCGTGACTTCACACTCAGCGCCCAAAAAGGCAACCTGGTTTTGTTGATTTTCACCACAACATGGTGTCCCAGCTGTCGTTCCGAAATACCGCACTACAAAAGCATTCATGAAACCTACAGTCAGCGCGGGCTGAAAGTGGTGAACATCGACGCTGAGGAACCTAAAGCAAGAGTTTCGCGATTCGCGTCAAAATACCGGATCCCTTATAGGGTGCTCTTGGATGAGACGGGAGATGTAGCCGGAGCTTACGACATATTCGGTATACCGACCATGGTTCTGATCAGTAGAGACGGTAAAATATTAAGCAGACAATATTCTGCCATAGACACCATTCTGGAAATACTGTTCGAAAAGAAGCAAACATCCCGACCGTGCCAACGTTAATATATACATTCCCATGGGTGTTCAATCATACGCAGGTAAAGTAACGATGCCGCCTGATAAATATATCAGGATCGGTAATATCAATATCCGATACTGGGAAGAGGGAGAAAAGGGATGCTCTGTAATTCTCATTCACGGCCTGGGTGCTTCCGCTGAGATTTGGATGCACAACGTTCGCGCCTTCGCAGAAGAGCACCGTGTCTACGTTCCCGATCTCGTCGGTTTCGGCCTCAGTGGCAAGCCGGAAGTAAAATATTCCCCATCATGCATGGCCGCCTTTATCGATGATTTCATGACGGCCCTCTCTATAAACCACGCCTGTCTCGTCGGAAATTCTTTAGGCGGCGGCGTGGCTCTGCAGTTCGCACTTCAATATCCGGAGAAGGTACAGAGGCTGGTGCTGGTGGACAGCGCCGGCCTCGGCAGGGAAATGACATTCATCATGAGACTGGCTACGATTCCTCTTGTCGGTGAACTAATGACACAGCCAAATCGCATGATAATGACATACGTACTAAAACACTGTGTGTATGACCCGGCTGTAATCACAGATGATCTGGTAGACCTTTATTATAAAATAGACTCTTCAACGGAGGCCAGAAAATCTATCCTCTCGGTACTTCGCTCCAGTGCGACAATTTTTGGCGGACGTGCAGATGTCCTCGATCCGATCATAAAAAATCTGGGCAATATAAGAGTCCCTTCTCTGATCATCTGGGGCAGGCAGGACCGTATCCTTCCTGTTCAGCATGCATGTTTTGCCGCGGATAAACTTCCGAATGCGAAGCTCCATGTATTCGATCAGTGCGGCCACATGCCCAATTTCGAAAGACCACGGGAGTTCAATACCATGGTCCTGAATTTCCTGGACGATCACATCTTGAATTCGTGAAGAAGATGATATATGAATCTGTAAACAAGTCAGGATTGAAATTACATATCATTTGGGAGAAGAACTATGGCAATACATAAACCTCTGGAAAATCTCTACATAGTGGATCTCGATCAGCCTCTGGAGGGATTCTATAATTTTCTCAACAGCTGGGTATACAGGCAGGACGGCCTTACCATCGCAGTCGATCCCGGCCCGCGGTCCACTATTCCTGCCCTCGTCGAAGCGCTTAAAGAGCTGAAGGTGAAGAAGTTGGATTATATTCTGCTCACGCATATCCATATCGACCACGCAGGGGGCGCGGGACTGCTGGTGAAGTACTTCCCGGAGGCGAAGGTTATCTGCCATCCCAAGGGTGTGAAGCACATGGTAGATCCGACTAAACTATGGGAGGGGTCCCGCCAGTTCCTAGGAAAGGTTGCAGACGTTTACGGCGAGATTGCCGCCGTTCCTGAAAAGAACATCGGTTATCAAAATCCCATCCAAGCCGGGGACACAGTGATCAACATTTTCGAAACGCCGGGTCATGCACCGAGCCATCTGTGTTATCAGATCGGAAATATGTTATTTCTCGGCGAAGTCGCGGGGATAAACTATCCTCTGGATCAGGCGCTGTATCTCCGGATCGCGACACCGCCTCCTTTTATATACGAGATTTACAAGGCTTCCCTGGAAAAGGCCGCTTCCCTCAATGTTTCACATGTATGCTTCGGCCATTATGGTTACCGGAAGGATGTTCGAAATGTATTCGATACGGCCCTTAACCAGTTGGACAACTGGCTGGCCACTGTGGACAAGCATATTAAGGCAGGGAGCGATCCGTTTGATGAACTTGTTTACGCAGACCTGCTGAAAAACGACCGGGGGTTATCTCCCTACTACTCCCTTCCTAAGGATGTCCAGTCGCGGGAAAAGATTTTTTCGGTTAACAGCATCAAGGGTATGAAAGATTATCTGCTGAACAAGTGAATTGTCATTCTCGTTCTTGTTCAGCGACGGGAATCCAGCCTGTGAAGGCCTGCTTCCCTGGCAGAGTGGACTGCTTCAACAAATTCAGCCCTGTTGATCCGCCTGTTAATCATCGGGTCCCACATTGCCTTCCCGCAGGGATGGTACTGATCCATTACATTTACATAGGTATCTTTCGATATTTTTTCAGCCAGAAATTCCATAATTTTCCTGGTATTTGCCACACCGTTAGGCATTACTAAATGGCGTACCAGTAATCCTCTTACGGCTATCCCGGATTCATCCATAACAAGATCTCCCACCTGGCGGTGCATCTCTTTTATGGCTGCTGCCGCTATTTTTCTGTAATCGGCGGCCTTGCAAAATTTCTCAGCCCACTTTTCATCCCAGAACTTGAAGTCCGGCATATAGATGTCGAAGATGCCATCCAGGATCTTCAACGTTTCACCTTTATCATACCCGCCGGTATTATAGACCAGCGGCACGTTTAACCCATGTTCGACGGCGATAATCAGGGCTTGCAGTATCTGAGGCACCACGTGGGACGGAGTTACAAAATTGATATTATGACATCCCCGTTTCTGCAGGGACAGCATCATGACAGCCAGGTCTTTAGGTTCCACTTCATCACCTTCAGGATCGTGGCTGATGTCATAGTTCTGACAGAAGTAGCAAAGGAGATTGCAGGATCTGAAAAAGATGGTGCCTGATCCGTGTGTCCCCACGAGAGGAGCCTCTTCACCGAAATGGGCATGCAGGCTTGCGACCCTGGCCTTTTCCCCCGTGCGGCAGAAGCCAAGCTTCCCGGACAATCTATCGACACGGCATTCACGGGGGCAGACGTTGCAGTCTTTCATCTGCTCTACCGCATGATCTATACGCTCCTGCAGTTTTCCTTCCCTGTACACTTTTAGATAGGATGCCTCCGGCATATGGCCTGCTACCTCTTGTATTTCCCCACCAGCTCCGCTTCGCCAAGAATATGGCCTTTCATTGCCTCGAGGAGCTGCGCTTTGCTTGCGCCCGTTTTCAGCCCGGTCGGTCCGTCAAGAGCATAAAGTTTAAAAAAATAACGATGCTCGCCGGAGGGGGGGCAGGGACCGCCATACCCGATTGCACGGAAATCATTCATACCTTGCTTTGCACCATTGGTCAGTTCTTTCAGCGGAGGAACTTTTTCCGGTAGGCTCGTAGTGTTTACAGGTATATCATAGACGACCCAGTGCACCCATGTACCCACCGGAGCATCAGGATCATCACAGATCAGGGCAAAATTTTTCGTGCCGGACGGTATATTGCCCCACTCCAGCGGCGGCGACACATCCATGCCGTCGCAGGTAAACTTTGACGGTATCCTTGCCCCTTGCTTGAAAGCCGTGCTTTTAATCTCCATTTTCTTTACTCCTTTCATTTGTGCCCCGGATTCATCCAAACCGGGATAGGCAAAAAGAAAAGTTAACACAACCAGAAGATATAATGTCTTCTTCATTATAATGCCCCCCTTTAAAAATACCATTATATAATTCTTCCATAGTTCAGTCATCCGCAACTGCGTAATTATAAAGTCCAATTCTAGAAACGTCAATGAGTAAACAAACCTGCCGATCTTCTATTCCGACACGCATATTAAGGCTTATCATATCCCTCGATAATGACGATAATCAGTTATAAATTCCTTGTGCAGGTCCGGCAACATCGGTTATTATTATATAATGACAAAAGAAAAGAGAAAATAATGTATAGAAAAATACTCTATCTTACGGCATTTGAGGAATTCTACCTTGATATACTGGCGTGTATCATGAACTTCAAAAAAGTAGGGGCTGAGGAGATTGTTCTCGTGCATGTCATTCATCCCACAAAATTGCCGGTGCTGCAGGAAAGTTTAATCTTCAAGCTTGAAGATGATCTGAGGGCTTTCATAGACGCGAAAATGGAAGATGCCGTCGGTATCATTGAAGACGCAGGGATGAAGGCAACAAAGCGGATAGAGACCGGAGAACCATATCCGGAGATACTGAGGGTAGCTGAAGAAGAAAATGTCTCTCTGATTGTATCCG
>DATKLL010000172.1:0-42334 GCA_035542475.1 Syntrophales bacterium | reverse complement strand
ATGAACAAAATAAAAAGGCAAAGCCAATCTGGCTCTGCCTTCAGTCTGTCTGATTTTGGAATATGCTTAATTCACAAACAGTTTAAAAATAAGTCAAATAAACAAACTTTTACATTGTCGTTAACACGTTTACAACAATGGTGGCCTTAAGGATAAGCTCCTGCCCATCAGCTTCGCTTATCATTTTCCTTTCGATATCTTCACGTACCTTTTCTGTGAAATCGTTCAACTTTTTGATCACCGGCGTTATCTCTTTTCCTTGAAGATAGCGAAGCTCTTCAGGCTTTTTCCCCGGCATAATATTCCTCATCATAAAAATTAGTTTTATTCAGTATTGAAGATGGTTACCAAGACTCAACTTATATGAACACGGTAAAATAAAGTATCAGCCTTTTAAATGAATAAAATTTAGCAAGTAATATACCAGTTTCATAAATTATTGATTTCTAAGTGATTATATAGTTTGAAGGCTCCCAAGAATATTAAATTTGTAAAGAAAAACGACATTTTCTAAAGGCTTACAAAGTGAAATGTGAGGAAAACTTTATTATTACAATGTAATACATATTAATATTATTTTTGTAAAATATTCCGACGATTTTACATTTTTTAACAACGTTCGATTTAGGTGAATTGACAGCGTCTTAAAAAAGTTTGCTAAATTTTCAGTATAAAAATACTAGAATCACCTCGTATCACGAAAAAACATAAATCTTAAAGTATCTCATCTAATCCCTTATACTTTTACAGAAATTTAGCAGTTCAAAATCAGGTTCCCGCGTATTGCATTCATCCCTTTATAATTTTAATAATATATAAAATTAGGTACGAAAGTATAAATTAATGAGAAGATCTCCATCGTGTAGTTTCATAAACAGAGACAAATTTTTATTCGAGGACAAGCGAGATATCCTGCTTGTGGAGGACAACAGATATAATGTCGAGTTTATGCTTGAAGCACTTGAGAAGCATAATCTGGCCGACAGGGTTATAATATTTCAGGATGGTGCGATGGCTCTTGACTATCTTTTTGCAACCGGAGAATATTCAGATCGTGATCCTCGAATGCAACCGAAGGTGATTTTACTGGATCTGCGGTTGCCGAAGGTAGGAGGGCTTGAGGTTCTTCAGAGAATCAAATCCCATGAGATGACAAGAATGATCCCCGTAGTGGTTTTTACATCTTCAGCTAAGGATCAGGACCGGCAGGAGAGTTACGAGCTGGGAGCAAACAGCTACATAATAAAACCTCATTCGCATGAAAACTTCGTCAAGTCCGTTGCCGAGATAGTTTCATATTGGGCATTACAGAACGTTCCCTATTGCTGAAACTGGATCAGGACGTCCTAAAGGCAAGCTTCAGAGAGTTATATACCACTATTTTTGAAGTGATTTTTTGCAGACAAACGTCTCAATCATCGCAATTAGAACACCACCCTGCCAGCATGAAAATCGCAATCCTTAAAACTATGCATGTAATGTAGATTTCCCCGCTTACCAGTATACCTTCCAATCTGTTAAACATTCAATAATACGTGGATATGCCTCGTATTTTACTTGCATTTAATTAATATTGCAATTTTAGCAAAGCAGTATCAAATTAAATAACGAAATTAGATTCACTAAGTATTTTACTTTGAGAAACTAAAAAGCATCGGCCGGAAGATAATGGAATGGCTTTCCGCAATCGCTAAACTCAAGTCAACTGCATCAGGAGGATACATAAGGTAACTGACCATTTTTATCAAAACCAAATTGGATGCTAACTAAAAATACCGGATAAATATTAAAAGCACGTTTCCCCTCAAATAAGGAACTGCTGTGAAATTTTCATTATTCAGGTCCATCAGGACACAGTTGCTTTTAATAGTGTTACTGGCAGCACTGCCTGCGTTGGTAATTGTTATCTATTCGGGTGTAACCAGGTTGCAGAGTGATACAGAGACGGCACAGACTGATGCCATGAGAGTGTTGCAAAGCCTGGCCTATGATTATGAACACTCCGTGGAAAGCACCAGGCAGTTCCTCATGACCCTTGCCAAATTACCGGATGTGAGAAATCAGAACGGAGCTGCCTGCAATAAGCTTTTTCGTGAATTGCTTAAGGAAAACCCGGTATACACAACCGTCCTTGCGGCGGATGCCGAAGGAATGGTATTCGCCAACGCCCTGTCTTTTTCCCCCTATAGTGTGAAGCAGAGAAAATACTTCCAGGATAGTTTACGAACAAAGAAATTCTCTGTGGGGGAGTATATGATCGGCATGGCTTCAGGGCAACCCACGCTCCCCTTTGCCCTGCCGGTATTAGATTCAAAAGGCCGGATCAAGACAGTTGTTATAACAGGCATCAACCTTGCTCGCTATGGTCAAATGTTTACAAAGACAAATTTACCCGAAGGTTCCGAATTTGGAATATTCGACCACAAGAATATACTTCTGTACAAATCTCACGAAGCAGAAAAGTCTTTAGGGACAACTGATTGGCCTGATATGATCAGGTATATGTCGACTCAACCTGAAGAAGGGATTTATACGGCTGTTGGGGTCGATGGGATTAAACGACTTTACACCTACAAAAGATTTTACTTGAAAGACAGCGTATCACCATACCTTTTCATGCGTGTAGGCATACCCGAAGCACAGGCGCTTTCTCGTGCCAGAAACACCTTGTTTATCAACCTGGCGCTCATGTGCGCTGCTTTTATCATGGCCATGGTCTTAGCCTGGTTTCCTGGAAAAGTAATTATCATACACAGGCTGAATAAGCTGGCAGACGCCGCCCACCGGTTGGGAAATGGTGATCTCTCTGCTCGTACCGGTTTAGACCACAGTAAAGATGAACTGGGGCAATTGACAGAAGCCATTGATGAGATGGCTGGCGTACTGGAGCGTAAAGAGTCGGACCGCAGGCAATCAGAAGAGGCATTAAAACGGAGCGAAGAAAAGTACAGGGAGCTTGTGGAAAATGCAAACAGCATCATACTCAGGAGAAACAGAGCCGGTCACATTATTTTCTTCAATGAATTTGCCCAAAAATTTTTTGGGTACAGGGAAGACGAAATACTCGGAAAGAATGTTATCGGTACGATAGTCCCGGAGGTAGAATCCACCGGGCGCGATTTGAAGGCGATGATAGAAAACATCGGACTGAATCCGGAGAGATATGTCAACAATGTCAACGAGAATATAACCAGCAGAGGGGAGCGGGTCTGGATAGCCTGGACAAACAAGCCTATCCGCGATGAAAAAGGCCAGGTTACAGAAATCCTGTGTGTCGGAAACGACATCACCGAGCGCAAGCGCGCGGAGGAGCAGCTGAGGGAGAGCGAAATACGTTGCCGGCTTATCACCGAAGCCATCACCGATTACATCTATACGGTGCGTATCGAAGACGGAAAAGTAGTGGAAACCAAGCATGGAGCAGGCTGCATGGCTGTTACAGGCTACATGGAAGAAGAATTCACCGCTGATCCTTACCTTTGGTACCGCATGGTTGCTGTTGAGGATCGCAGGGTGGTTGAAGATCATGCCCGTAAAGTGTCGGCGGGAGAGGACGTACCGTCCATTGAGCACCGCATCATTCGCAAGGATGGCATAGAACGATGGGTAAGGAACACACCCGTTCCACATCGAGACGAGCATGGCAAGCTCCTGTCGTATGACGGGTTGATACAGGACATCACCGAGCACAAGCGGGATGAGGAGGAGAAGAAAAAGTTGATGTCCCAGCTCATCCAGGCACAAAAGATGGAGGCTATCGGTACTTTGGCTGGAGGGATAGCGCACGACTTTAACAATATCCTCGGCGCTCTGATCGGCTACACGGAGTTGGCGATAAAAGACTCGGAAGAAGAAAAAAGGCGGCACCACCTCGCACAGGTACTCAGGGTCTGCGACCGTGCAAAGAACCTGGTAAAGCAGATCCTATCTTTCAGCCGTCAGAAAGAGCATGAATTAAAGCCGATCGACATCGGTATAATTGTAAAAGAAGCAATCAAGCTGCTCAGGTCGTCTTTGCCCACGACTATTGAAATCCGCCAGAGGATTGCTACCGGACCGACCATGGTTCTGGCAGACCCTACCTGGATACACCAGATATTGATGAATCTGTGTACCAATGCAGCCCATGCCATGCGGGAAAAGGGCGGCCTGCTGACCATACGGCTTGTCAATGAAAAAATATCCTTGGATTCTGTATTCATAAGTCCGCTCTTACAGCCCGGTCCTTACGCCTTACTGACAATCAGTGACACAGGGCATGGAATCGACCTCAGCATTATGGACAGGATCTTCGACCCATTTTTTACAACAAAGGATGAGGGAGAGGGGACCGGTCTTGGTCTTGCTGTGGTGTACGGCATTGTGAATAATCTTGGAGGAACCATTACTGTGCAAAGCGAACCTGGAAAAGGCTCTGTATTCAATGTCTATTTACCCCTCCTCGAAACAGGCATACCTATAGACACATATACGATTTCGCAAAACCTTCCAACGGGAACGGAACGGCTACTTTTGGTTGATGACGAAGAATCGCTCATGGAAATTGTGAAAGAGATGTTGCAGCATCTCAGTTACGATGTTGTTGCGGTAAGCAGCAGTCCGGAAGCCTTGAAGATCTTTCTTGACGAACCGGACAGGTTTGACATGGTCATTACAGATATGACGATGCCGAAAATGACGGGTGTGGAATTAGCGAAAAAGCTAATGGAGGTAAGGCCAAATATGCCAATCATTCTGTGTACAGGGTTTAGTGACCGTATCAGTGAGGGAGAGGCAAAAAAACTGGGGATCCGGGAATACCTCATGAAACCGATCTCTATGGAGGATATGGCCCTGGTTGTACGGGGACTGCTGGATGACATCAGGAAGCAATGTTAGAAGTTGCGAACTTCCATTTCTTTGCAGAGGAGACATGAGCTATGGCCAATATTCTGGTAATCGACGATGATAAATTGTTGAGTGAAGCCCTTTCCGATCAGCTCACTACGCTGGGTCATGAGGTCGCTTATGAATTGACCATGGATGAAGGTTTTAAGAAAGCATCCGACGGACTTTTTGATGTAATCTTTCTCGATGTCCGGCTGCCTGACGGCAACGGGCTGGATATACTGCCTATGATACAATCTGTCCGCTCATCCCCAGAGGTCATCATCATGACAGGTTCAGGCGATCCCGATGGGGCAGAGCTCGCAATCAAAAGCGGCGCTTGGGATTATATAGAGAAACCATCTTCCATCGATGTAATGGTCCTGCCGCTCGTCCGTGCCCTTCAGTACAGGGAAATAAAGATGAGTAAGAAACCGGTGATAGCCTTGAAAAGGGAGGGAATCATCGGCAACAGTCCACAAATGAAAACCTGCCTTGATTATGTTGCTCAGGCTGCAAGCACCGATGCAAACGTACTCATATCCGGTGAAACCGGCACCGGTAAGGAACTCCTTGCCTGGGCCATTCATCACAACAGTCAACGGTCAGAGAGGTGCTTTGTTGTCGTCGATTGTGCCGCGCTTACGGAGACACTTGTGGAGAGCATGCTCTTCGGATACCAGAAGGGTGCTTATACCGGGGCAGAGAAGGCGCATGACGGTCTCATCAAACAGGCAGACAACGGTACACTCTTTCTCGATGAGGTGGGAGAACTTCCCTTCTCTATTCAGAAGTCTTTTCTTCGCGTTCTCCAGGAGCGCCGCTTCCGGCCCCTGGGTAGTAAGAATGAAGTCGAAAGCAACTTCAGGCTTGTGGCAGCCACAAACCGTAACCTCGATCAGATGGTCGAGCGGGGGCATTTTCGCAGTGACCTTTTATTCCGTCTACGATCTATCAGCATTGAAGTGCCCCCTTTGAGAACACGGTTGGGAGATATTCCCGAATTGGCCATGTACCACCTAACAGGACTTTGTAAGCGTTACGGAATAGAAACACGAGGATTTTCCCCTGAGTTCCTGGAGACCCTTCTTCTTCATGACTGGCCGGGAAATGTGCGGGAGCTTTTCAATACCCTGGATAGAGCCGTTGCCGCTGCCGGCAGCGACGCCACCCTGTTTATGAGACATCTTCCGACCAATATTCGTATCAAGATTGCCCAGGCAGCGATAAGCAAGAAGCATGAGAGTATAGAAGATCAGTTTGACAGTGCTACCGGGAATCTACCGCTATTCCAGGATTTCCGCAAAGAAGCCGTTTCAAATATGGAGCAGCAATACCTCAGGAACCTTATGCTATCCTCAGGCCGCAATATTAAACACGCCTGCCAGATATCCGGTCTGTCACAGTCCAGACTATATGAACTCCTGAAAAAATATGAAATATCCGGCAGCCAATAAGCCCACCCATACTTTTCCGTTGTACTTCCGATAACACCGGAAAAATTCCGGCTCTATCGGAAAAAGTATGTTTATTATCTTAAGCTTTTTTTTCTGTCCTCATCCCTAAATTAATCTCAGATTAATTATCTTTCCGATATCAAACGATATTTCAGCATACCAATTTATTTAACCAAATTTCGATCCCTACTGGCATGTATCTTGATATTCAGCAGTCACAGACAATTTAAAAAAAATACGCGATGAGGAGTCTGTGAGCATATGAAGGTTCTCTTATATTCATCAATGGAAACTGAATCAGGTGAACGACTACAGCGGGCAATTGAGGTGCTGGTTTTAAAGGACAGGACTGAGATATACCGAACAACAGAGAAATTTTTATTAAGGCTGCACCAGCCGTTAGATGAACCTGTGATTGTAGTTCTCCTCGCATCCAGTAAAAAGGACCTCATGGATATTCTATCCCTGCATGATCTTTTATTGGATATGCAGATCATACTTATTTTGCCTGACACGGACAATGATACGGTGGCAAAAGGACACTTGCTGCGCCCTCGCCTGATAACACTTTGTGATAGTGATTTTTTAGAGGTTGCAGCCGTGCTGTGCAAAATGATGAGCAGGGGGAAATACATTTAGAGCCAACATTTTTTTTAAAAGATTGTTCAGCCATTAATTAGCCAGAAAGGAGTAGAAGGTAATGTTCAACATAAACAGATTTAAGCTTTCAACGAGGATACTTTTGCCGGCGGTGATCATCACAATTTGTTTCTCTTCCGTCCTCGCTCTCCTTTATCCCGTGGTCAAACAAAAAATGATTGAGGCCAAGCATGTAAAAACCAGGCATGTGGTTGAAACAGCCTGGGGTGTACTGGATCATTTCGCAAAACTGGCCAAATCGGGCGTTATGACGGTGGAAGAGGCAAAAAAGCAGGCATTGGAATCGGTTAGGAACCTTCGGTATGAAGGGAACGAGTATTTCTGGATCAATGACATGGAACCACGGATGATTATGCATCCTTTTAAGAAGGAGCTGGATGGCAAGGATGTGAACGATTTTAAAGACCCAAAGGGCAAAAAGCTATTTGTAGCTTTTGTAGAAAAGGTCAGAAGTGACGGAGCAGGGTTTGTGGATTACCAATGGCCCAAGCCCGGATATACAGAACCGGTGCCAAAAATTTCTTATGTCAAGGGACTTCCCGAGTGGGGCTGGGTTATAGGTTCGGGAGTCTACATTAATGACGTGGAAAAAGAGCTGGGAAAAATGCTTGATGAAATATTATATATTATTCTTGCCGCAGTAAGTCTCATCTCTGTAATTGGCCTGCTTTTGGCTTACATGATAGTCAGATCTATCTCCCGCCCGATTAACCATGTTGCCCAGGGTCTCTCCGGAGGCGCCGAGCAGGTTGCTGCCGCTGCCGAACAAGTATCTTCCTCAAGTCAGCAATTGGCGGAAGGGTCATCGGAACAAGCGGCATCTCTGCAGGAAACCTCCTCATCTATTGAAGAACTCGCATCCATGACGAAGCAGAACGCGGATCATGCCAGTCAGGCTAAGGTGATGATGAGCGAGGCTCAACGGATCGTAGAGAATGTAAATATAAACATGCAGAACATGGCTGAGTCGATTACTGATATTACAAAGACGAGCGAAGAGATGGGAAAGATCATCAAAACAATCGACGAGATTGCCTTCCAGACAAATCTCCTGGCCCTCAACGCGGCAGTGGAGGCGGCCCGTGCAGGTGATGCCGGTGCCGGGTTTGCCGTCGTGGCAGATGAGGTGAGGAACCTTGCCATGCGGGCTGCGGAAGCGGCGAAAAATACAAGCACCCTGATTGAAAATACCATCAAGACTGTAAAGCACGGCAATGAGCTGACGAAGTTTACGCAGGATGCCGTAAGGGAGAATGTGGAGATATCCGGCAAAATCGGAAACCTCATCGACGAGATCGCCGCGGCCTCCCAGGAACAGGCTCGTGGTATTGATCAGATAAATAAGGCCGTTGCCGGGATAGATAAAGTGACTCAACAAACGGCAGCCAGCGCCGAAGAGTCCGCCAGCGCCTCAGAAGAAATGAATGCACAAGCCGAACAGATGAAAAATTTCGTCCAGAATTTGTCAGCACTTATAGTCGGAACTACCAACAATTATAGTCATGAGAGAAGTTCCGAATCCATGCGTAAGAAACTGGCGGGGCTGACCTATAGGGATAAAAAAGTCTTGCAGGCTCTACCATCAGAGGCATTGGCAAAAACATACATTGATCACGAAACAAGGATTGCAAAGCCGGAAGAGATGATCCCCTTGAAGGAAGGCCATTTTAAAGACTTCTAGCGGTGTGAATTCGATGAGCAAAGTGATACTGTTGAAAACCGGCACTCTTCTAAAGATTGTTTGGCTATTAAATGAGTGAGTGCTGAGCCTGTATCGTGAAGAGCAGGACAAATGTGGAGCTAACAATGATAAAAGTAGATTCTCATATGCAGTACGTGTCAAGGGAGGCAGCCAACGAAGGGATGCCTCAGGATGTAACGGCCAGAAACACAAGAGAAGGAAAATACCTTACCTTCAGTCTTAAAGATGAAGAGTACGGAATCGAGATATTGAAGGTAAAAGAAATCATCGGGATCATGAACATCACAACCATTCCGCAGACCCCTCCTTATGTCAAAGGGGTTATCAACCTCCGAGGAAAGGTCATCCCTGTCATCGATCTTTGCCTTAAGTTCGGCATGGAGGAGTCGGTCTATACAGATCGTACGTGCATCGTGGTTGTTGATACCTATGGAAAAGATCAAGGCAATTTCTTGATTGGCATCGTTGTCGATTCCGTCTCCGAGGTTGTCAATATCCGCGGTGATGAGATTGAGGACACCCCGAGCTTCGGGGTTTCCTTGGATAATAACTACTTCCTCGGAATGGCAAAGGTCAAGGGTGACGTCAAAATACTGCTCGACATCGACCGGGTGCTTACTTCTGATTTAGTGATGGTAGGCACCCTTGTTCAGTAAAATATTTTTGGAAATTTCAGGTCAGTTGATAATTTCTCTGAGTCGACCACAGACAAATGGCAGAACAATGGTCTTGGCTTAAACACCTTTCTCCAAAAACGGCTATGTCTGTTGTCTAATCCCTTTTGGCCTCCGGAGAATCCAATGGTGTGTGAAATCCCCTCCCCTTCCAGATAATATAGATAACGGGATAGATGATCAGTGTGAGGATCGTTGATGATATAACACCGCCTATCATGGGTGCGGCTATTCGCTTCATTACATCAGAGCCGGCGCCGTGACTGAACATAATCGGAATCAATCCGGCCAGGATGACGCACACCGTCATCATTTTCGGCCTCAGCCTCTTCACAGCTCCATACATGACGGCATTTCTCAGGTCGTCAAGGGTCTTCAGGCGCCCTTCAATCTGCCACTGATTATAAGCCAGATCAAGGTAAAGGAGCATGACTACACCGGTCTCGGCGGCAAGTCCTGCCAGGGCGATAATCCCCACCCACACAGCGACACTCAGATTGTAATTAAGAAAATAAAGGAACCAGAATGACCCCACAAGAGAAAACGGGAGCGCGGACAGGACGATCATCGTTTCCGTTACTGACTTGGTATTGAAATATATCAACACGAAGATGATCAGTATGGTGAGCGGAATAACCAGCTTCAATCTTTCTTCGGTTTTAACAAGGTATTCATACTCTCCGCTCCACTGAAGACGATATCCCTCGGGGATCTTCAACGAGGCTACGCTCTTCTTAGCCTGATTCACGTACCCTCCCACATCCCTGCCGCTAAAGTCCACGAAGACGTAGGAGGTCAACAAACCCTCCTCACTCTTGATGGCGGTGGGCCCTCTGATGATTTTGAAATCGGCAAGTTGCTCCAGAGGGACCTGCATGGATGCCGGGGTGGAGACCGGCATTGCACCACTGGCTGGCATCGTTCCGGTGGCAGGGGCAACAGGAGCACCCAGTATCATCACCGGCACCAGGACCCTCTTCAGCTTCTCCACGTTATTTCGCAATTCCCTTGAATAGCGCACATTGACCGGGTAACGCGCGCGCCCCTCGACTGTAGTCGTCAGGTTCATCCCCCCGATGGCGGACTCGATAACTCCTTCCACATCGTCTACCGTGAGACCGTAACGCGCCACGTCATCCTTTCTCACCGCTATGTCCAAAAAGTATCCCGTGGTAACCCTCTCCGCGTACGCGCTGCGCGTCCCCGGTATGCCTTTGACATGGTGCTCTATGGCAAGGCCTATCTTCTCTATTTCTTCGAGATTCGGCCCCAGAATCTTGATCCCCACGGGGGTCCTGATGCCGGTCGCAAGCATATCTATCCTTGCTTTAATAGGCATGGTGAAGGAGTTGGCTACACCTGGAATAGTCAGGGCATCGTTCAGCTCATTTTTGAGCTGCTCCACGGTCATCCCTTTTCGCCATTGTGATTCAGGCTTCAGATTGACCACTGTTTCAAACATCTCCAGGGGCGCCGGGTCCGTGGCCGTTTCCGCCCGTCCGGCCTTGCCGAAGACCTGGCTTACCTCCGGGACGTTCATCAAGATTTTGTCTTGCAGCTGGAGAAGCTTTGATACTTCCGAGATAGAGGCTGCGGGCACCGTGACAGGCATATAGAAAAGGGTCCCTTCATAAAGGGGGGGCATGAACTCCGAACCGATCTTTATAAACGGGAAGACTGTGGCAGCCAGGATCACCACCGACACGATTATCACTGTTTTCCGGAAACGCAGGGCCAGAGTGGCTGCCGGCTCATAGAGCTTGTGCAGGACAACGCTGATAGGATTTTTCTCTTCAGACTTGATCTTCCCTCTGATTAGCAACGTCATCAACACCGGTGTCAGTGTAACGGCAATAAACGATGAAAAGAGCATGGCGAATGTCTTGGTGTAGGCAAGTGGTTTAAAGAGTCTCCCCGCCTGGGCCTGTAAAGTGAACACGGGAAGAAATCCAGCCGTGATCACCAGGAGCGAGAAGAATAATGATGGCCCCACTTCCCTGGCAGCCTGGACTATCACGTCCGTCCTGCTTCCTTTCTTTCCCTGGTTCTCCCACTCCTCAAGTTTCTTGTGCGCGTTTTCCACCATGATGATGGAGGCATCCACCATTGCGCCGATGGCGATGGCAATGCCGCTCAGGCTCATGATGTTCGAGGTGACGCCCAGGTAGTACATGCAGATGAAGGACATGATGATGGCAATGGGCAAGGTCAAAATTACCACCAGGGCGCTTGGCAGATGGAACAGGAAAACGATGCACACAACGCTGACCGCCACGGCGAGCTTTATAATCTCGTCTTTCAGGGTCGCCACGGAGCGCAGGATCAGGTCCGAACGGTCATAAGTGGTGATTATACGAACCCCCTCGGGAAGGCTTGGCCCGACATCCGCTTTGATCTTTGCCTTGACGCGCTCGATCACATTGAGGACGTTTTCACCGAAACGGACAACGACGATTCCACCGGCTACCTCCCCTTTGCCGTCCAGTTCTGCCAGGCCTCTGCGGATCTCCGGCCCTAATTGAACACGGGCCACGTCTTTTAAAAGGATCGGCGTCCCACCTGGGCTTACCCCTACGGTGATATCCTCTATGTCTTTGATGGCCTTGATGTACCCACGGCCCCGAACCATGTATTCCACACCTGAAAATTCAAGGACACGGCCCTCCACATCCCTGTTGCTCTTCTTGATGGATTCCATCACCTTCATGATCGAAAGGTTGTAAGCGGCCAGGCGATTCGGATCGACGGTTACCTGGTACTGCTTCACGAATCCACCGATACTCGCCACCTGAGAGACACCTGGAACGCTTTCCAATGCCAGCTTCAGGTTGTAGTCCTGAATGGATCGGAGCTCGGAAAGGTCATGCCCGCCCGTCTCATCGATAACGGCATAGGAGAAACCCCAGCCCAGGCTCGTCGCATCGGGACCGAGGACGGGGTTAACATCAGCGGGAATCTTATTCTTCACAGCCTGTATATATTCCAGCACGCGGCTTCGGGCCCAATAGATATCCGTACCTTCTTCGAATATGACGTAGATAAAAGAGCTCCCGAGATAAGAGAAACCCCGCACCGCCTGGACTTTAGGCGCCGCAAGGAGCGTCGCGGAGATCGGATACGTGACCTGATCTTCAACCAGGTCCGGGCTGCGGCCCGTCCACTCGGTGAAGATGATGACCTGTGTGTCGCTTAAGTCCGGGATGGCATCAAGAGGCGTGTTTGTGAGCGCCCAGTATCCCCAGATGCATGCAAAGAACATCATGAGGAAAATGATGAATTTATTCCTTGCGCTGTATTCGATGACTCTGGCAATCATTTCTGGCAATCAGCTTTCATTGCGGCTTTGCGATCAATGTTTGTGCGGGAGCGGTTGGACTCCTTTGAGCTGGGCTTCGGAGTCAATGAGGAAATTGGCCGATGACGCCACTTTTTCTCCTGCCTTCAGGCCCCGCAATACTTCCACGAAGCCCTCCGCCCGCATGCCAAGCATGACCTCACGAGGTTCGAAAATCCCCTCCCCTTTGTCAACGTAAACCACCTGCCTCACTCCTGTATCGATGACTGCTGATTCTGGAATGGCCAGCTTCTTGCCCATATTGATCTTGATATCCACGTTCGTGTACATTTGGGGTTTCAGCTTGCCGCCGGGGTTGGATAGCCTGAATCTGACCTTAGCTGTCCTTGTTTCCGCGGAAACAGCGGGATAGACATAGTCAATTTGTGACGACATCTCCTTACCTGGGAAGTAGCTGAGGATAATACGGGCGGTATCGCCGACGCGAATGAGGGGAAGTTCGTATTCGTAAATGTCGGCAATCAGCCAGAGTGTGGAGAAGTCGGCAATGTCGAATAATTTTTCCCCCGGCATTACCTTCATCCCTTGAATGGCCATCTTCTGTATAACGTATCCGCTCACAGGACTGTACAAAGTCAGTGTTCGTACAGGCTTCCCCGTTTCCTCTATTTTTTGAATCTGATTCTCCGTTATATCCCAAAGTCGCAGGCGTTCTCGGGCCGACTCAACAAGGGCGTTTGCATCCTTGGCGATCAACTCGCCGTAAGCACCTTTGTTTGCAGACTCCAGCCGTTTTGCAAGTTTCAAGGCGCTCAGAAATTCCTGCTGTGTCGCAAAGAGTTCGGGGCTGTAGATTTCGGCGAGAGGCTCGCCTCTCTTGACATAACGGCCTGTGTAATCTACATGGAGCTTTTCAATCCACCCTTCTATCTTCGTGTTGATTGTGGCGAGCTTTCTCTCATCCGCGTCTATCCTGCCCACAGTGCGAATAGTCTTGCCGAGCGGCATTACCGTAACCTTTACGATTTTTACACCGATGAGCTGCTGCTGTTCAGGGGAAATCTCAACCTGCGGAGCTTCTGCCTGCGCCTCTGCCGGGACCTCTGCGGGAGCTGCCTTCTCCTTCGGTGCAGCAGGCATTCCAGGCATGGGCGGCATCTCTTGCGCCTTCGGCGGCGGCGGAGTATGACCGGCGTGCTGTGCCCGCACCGGAAGAATACCAAACAACAGGAAAGAGCCTGCAAATATGACAGTGGCAACGATCAAATATGCTTTCCTCAATTTTCTACCCCCTTTTGAGCATCTGTTATCTTCGCTATGGAACAGAGTCTCGCAATCGCCTTTTCTCTTTCCACAAACTGGCCCCAGTAGAGGATATCATAATCCAGGAGCGTCTTGAGTCTTGTAATCACCACTATCGCTTCGATCCCTCCCGTACTGTACCCCGAGAGGGCAAGCTCAAAATCCTGATATGTCTTCGGTATGAGACCGCTCTTATAAAGGTCCATTAATTTATCTGCTGCCTTGAGCATCGAGTAATTATCCTGGACGGCGGCGGCAATCATGTAGTTCATGGAATCCAACTCGTGGCGGGCCTGGGAAAGAGAAGCGCCTGCTTCCTGTACGCCCGGGCCCTGCTTCGTTCCGGAGTAAACAGGTATGTTGAAGGTGGCCGTAAGGCCCCATATCTCCTGGAAATCGTTTCCTCTGGGGAAGACACTGGCACCGATAGTGACATCCGGGTAATATTCTTTCTTGGACATGGCGAGCTTTGCCTTTGCCGCTTCAACCATCCTCTCCCGGGATTTGATCTCCGGAGATTGTTCGTATGCCTTCTTCAGTACCGTGTCCATATCCGTACTGAATGGCGTGGGTGAAGGTTCGGCAGGTTTGCCCAGTGGAGATTTCGCATCTCTTCCAATCGTCGCCCGCAGCATTGCCTCCGTGGACAGAATCTTCTGCTTGAACATCTCCTCTTTCTCGAAGAGCATGTATTTCTCCGTCTGGGCCATGACGACTTCCTGTTGAGGCGACTTGCCGGCCTTGTACCGCGCGAGGGATGTCTCTTCTATCCTCGAAAACAGATCAGTTTTATCCTTGAGGATGTCGATGTTCTTGTAGGAGAGAAAAAGATCATAGTAAAGCTCCTTCACCCTGGCTATCGTCCTCAGGCGCAGGGCTTCGTCCATGGCCTGCAGGCTCTCCACATCCCGCTGTGCCATCTCGCCTTTCAGCTCTCTTTTGCCGAAGTACGGAAACATCTGCGACGCCGTGAACATCCACTGGGACTCCGGATAATCTCCATAGGAATAACGGCTCAGGCCCACATTCTGATAGCCCATGCTCACCATGGGATCGGGAAGGCTCTTCGCCTGAGGAACACGGAACTTTGCCGCTTCTATCTTAGTACGAGAGACCAGGATGTCAGGGTTATTCTTGAGAGCCTCTTCGATTAAGGCATCCAATTTGAGCTCTTGGGCAAAGACAGGGCTCCCCAGGAGAAGGAAGGCCGCTGCAACAATAAATGCTTTCCACCTATCAGCTGACGTCCACATTGAATTTCACCGGCTGCGTCTTTCCCGCGCGCGTAATTTTGATAGTCACAGACCATGCACCTGCCATAGAATAATTGACATTTGCCAGATACCGGCTGCCGCTCAATTCCGCCTTTGTCTTGTAATTCATGGCCGGCATCCCCGGCATGGCCGGCATTGCATATTCCACATTCACTTCAGCATCGGTAACATTGGCCCCTGTGGCATCCTGAACGCTTATCTCCATCCTGTTCTGGCCGGAAACCGGAGGATTTTTGTCCATCATTACATGAACTGTGTAACTGCCAGCTTTTTTCATGATCATGTAATCCTTCGCGTAAGCAGCAAGGCTCACTGTAACAATCAGAATAATTACAAACGTAACAATTTTCTTCATCACCTGTCTCCCTTCTTTTATTGACCTCCTTTTATAGATAAATCTTTCAAAGAATACAAATCCTTTTGTCCGCTAATTCCTGTTTTTATCCGACGGCATCAAAGACCTTTTTCAGTTTCACCTCAACATTCTCTGCAATGGTTTTAAGTACCGGATTGTCAATCATCTGCATCGCCACTGTAGGCCTGACGATAGAAAGCGCTGTCTTATTTCCTTTTTCATAGACGATCACGTTACATGGCAGCATCAAACCGACATTCTCTTCGGCAATGATGGCTTTGTGGGCACTGGGAGGATTACATGCTCCGAGAATAACGTACTTCTTAAAGTCGATGCCTAGTTTTTCCTTTAACTTTGTTTGCACATCGATTTCCGTCAGAACACCAAACCCCTCTTTTTTCAACTCTTCGACAACCAGTCCCTTCACATTATCAAAAGGTATATTCAGTTCTTTGGTAAATCCATAATTAATCATGACACCCTCTTTACTCTTAATTTGAAGATTTAAACTTACAGGTTGCGCCTTCCCAACACGAAAGTCATTTTGCCTATAATAACGTTATTGTTTAAGATTAAATAAACGAACAGTAATTCACCATCAGGAATATCCTGATTCACAGCTTCGAAAATCCTTAGTATAGACTTTGAAAATTCTTATGGATGGCAGTTTTTCGAAGGGCCATCATGCTCAGTGCTGCTAGAAGATTTGCTTGAGGTATATTATCAAAAAAAAGAGCCGTGCTTCATGAATTAGCCACGGCTCCAAAATCCATCACAATTTCCCCTATTCAAGAGGAAGACAAAAATTAAATGCTGTTTACCCTCCTGCTGACCGACCTATTTCTTTGGTTCGGTTTGAACACCCTTATTCTCAGTTTCTTTGTCCTTCTTCTCCTTATCCGCTGCGTACTTCCTGAACCCTTCTCTATTCACATTGCTGTCTGCTACCAGATTCATTACATATTCACCTGATTTTTGCCGGAATTTCTGCATGAATAATTCCGCTTTTATTCTTGCAAAGGCCTGGTCACGAGGCATCCCTTTGGGAATATTTGGATTTTTATTGTAAATTTCTTCTACTTCCTTATCTGAAGTAACGATTTCATTCTTTAATTTCTCTAAAAGATAGAAATGGGTTACTGCCTGCATTTTTGATAATTCGATCGCTTGATTCAATTCTTCTTTATTCAAAGATTTATCTTCCATGGCTTTTTTATACACAGCCTTTACCTGTATTAGCTGCTCAAGTATGGACTGCTTGAACCTCGGATCCATAAGCAGCTTATCCGTTTCTTCTTTGGATAGCATCGACATCTTAGCCTGGAATTTGATTTGGGAATCCAACTCGTCGAATGTTATATAATCATTGCCTATTTTAGCAGCCCAGTTTGAAGACTCTTTTGAGCATGAATTTAATGCTAATGCAGCGACAATAACTAAAACAACAACTAAAGCGCATTTAAATTTATTCATATATAACTCCTCTGCATTGATATATTTTTTAAAAAATTAGCACGATTTTACGGCTTAGCTTTTTTGTTGCAATAACCGATTTAACGTCAGTCGGTGCATTCCTTAACAATTACCGAATTTGTTTGTCAAGGTTAAATTAGTAAGGCTAAATTGGTAAGGAAATCTATATGATTTTTTTAGAAATGATGGAAGTCAATGAATCAATAAATGAATCGATCTCATGCGTCGTATTGTATATATAAAAGCTCACACGGACAACCCCTCCTGCATTGAAGCTCCTGGTAAGGGGAAACGCGCACAAGCCTCCCGCCCTCACCGCGATCCCGTCATCGTTGAGAAAGTTCGCAATGATATTCGGACTGACGACTTCCTTATCCTTGATAACATTAAAGGAGATTATCCCGCACCTGCTTGCACTTTCTGCCGGCGCATAAACAATTATTCCATCGATCGTGCGCAGCCGCTCAAGCGCGTAACCGGCAAGTTCCGTTTCATATATGAACACATTTTCCATCCCGATCTTCCCGAGATAGTCTATTGCCCCTTCCAGCACTTCGCCGGTATTCGGATCAGTTGCGCCCCCGAGCGCAATAGCACCGCATACCTCCGGTGTGCCTGCCTCGAACTTCCAGGGGAGTTCGTTCCAGGTTGCGCAGTCAAGCGTGACATCAGCGATCATGCCTCCCCCTGAAAGAAAGGGCGGCATTTTCCCCAGAAGTTCTTTTTCCCCATACAATACGCCGATACCCAGAGGGGCCAGCATCTTGTGGCCTGAAAAAGCGAAGAAATCACAATCGATGTCATGCACTTTCACGGGCATGTGCGGTGCAGACTGGGTTCCATCCACCAGAAAGAGCGCTCCGGCATCATGGGCAATTCGGCCGATCTCTTTTACAGGATTTATTGTACCCAGGACATTCGAAACATGCGCGCAGCAGACGAGGCGTGTTTTTGCCGTGATATGCTTTCGTATATCATCAGGATCAACTGTTCCCCTGTCATTTATTCCCACCACATTAATCGTTACACCGAATAATTCCTTAAGCCGCTGCCAGGGGACAAGATCGGAATGGTGTTCCAGGAGGGGAATGATAATCTCATCACCAGACGAGAACCCAATGGTCTTGTCCGTGCAAAACGCGAGGGAATAACAGACAAGGTTTATGGCCTCAGTACTGTTGCGGACAAATACAATTTCCCGGTAATTCTTGGCGCCGATAAACCTCGCGACATTCTCGTGCGCCTGCCTGTACATCGCAGTCGCCGTATTGCTTATCTCATGTGTCGATCTGCTAACGGCAGCGTTATACTTTTCGTAATATTTGCTGATGGTATTTAATATCTGGACAGGCTTCTGCGTGGTGGCGGCATTATCGAAGTAGATGATTCTCTTGCCGCTTACCTTCTGATTCAAGAAAGGAAAATCATTTCTGATCTTGGATACGTCCATTCGTTGAGCTTTTAAACGCCGATATATTTTGAAAAGAGGGTCTTTGCCATCGATTCATCCGTGGTTCCCTTGATGATTGTCCGGCCGTCAGGAAATACTGTAAACTCATAAGGCTCAACTGTGAACCTGAGCATGTAATCGTTGTACGAAACCTTGCCGGATGATGCCAGCCGCGATGCCAGATCTTTAAATAACACACCCGTTGCCACAGGCGGCGATATCTGAACAGCATTCTGGCCGCAAAGACTGGCAAGACGTGTCCCTTTCTTCTGTTCAAGAAATGCGAATTGTCTGTCATCGCAAACAGGACATCGCTTTTCGTCTTTTTTAAGCTCAAATAAGTTCCAGGTCCCGTACCAGACATCGATATAGATCAGTTTTTTTATCAGTGTATCCTGTTTTCCCAGTAGGATCTTCAATGCCTCGGTCACCTCAATGGAAGCAACCGTGTTTACCGCGGTACCAAGCACGCCCACTGTGTCACAAGTAGGTGTGCTGCCCGGACCCGGGAGCTCGGCAATAAAGCATTTTAGACACGGTGTTGTCCCGGGAATAATCGTGAAGCTCATCCCGTATGTCGCCACCACCCCTCCGTATATCCAGGGGATACCCAACTTCACACAGGCGTCATTTATCAAAAAGCGGGTCTCGAAATTATCCGTGCCGTCCAGTACGATATCTGCGTCCTTTATAATTCGCTCGATATTCTCCGCCGTCAGGTCGGCGACTACAGGCTCAACCGTTATCTCAGAGTTTATGAGCCTCAGCTTTTCCACTGCGGCTATCGCTTTGGGAAGCCCTCTTCTGATGTCCTCCTCATCGAAAAGCACCTGGCGGGCAAGATTATCAAGCTCGATGAAATCACGGTCGACAATTGTCACCTTGCCGACCCCGAACCTCACCAGACTGCTTGCGATCACTGTGCCCAGTCCCCCGCACCCCGCGATGACCGCTGAGGCACCTCTTATCCTCTTCTGGCCTTCTTCGCCAATCTCCGTAAGAAGTGTTTGTTTAAAATATCTACTACTCATATAACATTGTTCACGAATTAATTCCGAAATACACGACTTAATGCCGAATAGCTGCACTTTGCAATTTATCTACAAAACTTAACACTTGATCCATGGTGAAGCGGCGATCCCCCTGCATGTAGTTTACAAGGCAGTCTTTGCCACGAAAAGTCACACAAAACACACCGCTGTCACCCGCTTTATCGATCAGCCTTAGAAGCTCATCAGAAATGAGATCATACAGAGATACGCCCTCTTTGCCGAAGACAGCAAGAATATTCCTGTACGAAACGTGGGACGGTGATGGGAATCTGGTCACATCGGGAGGATGTGAAGTTAAATTCATGCTGAGTGTCTTTTCAAGCAACGACAGTGCAATGCCGCCAGTAACTTCTGATGGTTTTACGTATATGATTAGAGGATTGTCGGACGGACGAGGAATTTCCACCAAGAACTCTGCGAATGACATCGAATTCACATCATGAATCTCACTCGCACGTGCCCTGGTTCTCGAATACCAGTAAACATTCCTGCCGTTAAGCATTGCTCGATGCGGTTTGTGGATGCCGTATTGATACATTGAATTGTTCTCAACGGCATTTACCCGCGCCTTGATAACGTTTTCTTTTTCAGGACAGGGGATAAACCCTTTATCCTTAATAAAGGTACTTGTCGAAGCCCCGCGCCGCCGGGCTCCAAAAACTGCGATTACAACAAGGACAACAAATATCCCAATAAATATGGCGGCGATCATAATTCCTCCTGAGTTATGCTTATTTCCCCTTCTTTGTGATTCCAGAATATCCGTCAGCTTGGCGGATGTCAATAGTATTCCATGATGAGCCGCTGCAACACTATTTGAAGGTTCTTGTTCACGCGGCATCTTTAAAATGGAATATCATACGACTCATTAATCACGTGGTTGTTTGCTTGGGGCTGAAGGTTCCCTACGGTGCTTCTTTCCTTTGCTTACCATCTTACTGGTTTCGGTGCGACGCCGGGTCAACTGATACACCCGTCCGATGCCGAGGATTGTGAGGACGGCGCACAGCCATCCTAACCAGTCCCCGATCACCGCATATATTGTCGAACCCTGCATCATCGGGATCCGGCTGACCAACGTTCCCTTTGTCCACTGCCTGATGCTTTGGTCAATCCGACCTACGGGATCTATGATTGCGGATATACCTGTATTCGTGGCCCGCACAAGTGGCCGTCGGTGCTCGATCGTCCGGAAGCTCGCTAGGGCCAGATGCTCCGTTGGCTCAACAGTATCGCCGTACCAGGAATCGTCCGTCAGGTTGAACATCGCTTCAGGAACTCGGTGGTATCGCCCTCCTTTCATGAGCATACGGATCTGCCCGGGAAAGATATCTTCGTAGCAGATATTCACTGAGAGTGGGTGTCTGCCTAACATGAGCGGTTCTTCGTTTTTTCCCTGCCAGAACCGGCTCGAGTATGGCGACCATGAGTACAACCATGTGAATGTATCACCAAAGGGAATATACTCACCGAAGGGCACGAGCACCATTTTGTCGTAAATGCCAAGGATTTTACCCATGCCATTTGCAAGCACGGCGCTATTGTAGAAGCGCGGTTCAGCACCTTGGTCAATGCGCAGGATTGCGCCGAACAATGTCGGTGTGTTGAGGCTGTTTAGTATAGCAGGTGGGAGATTTCCTTCCCGGGATGTGAGATTAATAGCACAAATGCTCTCTGACCACACGAGCAGGTCAAGGGCACCTGCGGCGATAGTATTCTGGGATACATTTTGGTGTTCGCGGAGAAAACGAAACGGTTCATTATATTTTTCCCCTGCCTCAAGGTTGATCTGGACTATACCGACCGACAGCTTCTCGGAGGCGGAGGCCAGCTGTTCAACCATTTTAATGCGGACGGCACCGTAACCTATCACCAGCGCTATGACAGCCGTGAAGACCACTACCGGACGTAAGGAGAAAGGCCGCTTCTCAATCAGCTTCTCAACTAACGCATAGATCACGGAGTTAATGTACACAACGAGGAAAGTAACACCGAGGATGCCTGTCACATCCGCGATCTGTGTCAAGATGGTGAGCTTGTACTGGCTCGCGCCGAGGTAGTTGGGAAAAATCTCAGGCCAGAACTTTTCAAGTGCAGTCCACACGACGGGCGAGACCCAGACTATGTTCCAGCCTGTGTCGCGTGTAATCAGCCGTGTAGCCCATGCCCATACCGCGAACACTATGCCGTTCGCGGCGGCAATCAGCAGCAGCCCGAGAACCGAGAGCGGCCATGCCAGCCCCGCGAATCGTTGGATCATATGGATGATCCAGTAGAAGCCCCCAGCATGCCCTACAATACCTGCGACCCAGCCGATGAGGAACGCGCGGCCCGGGCTTTGCTCACGAATTGCCCACAGAATGGGCACGAGGCATATCCACTCAAGGAAGAACTGGTCGAAGCCGGCATAGCCCAGGAACGCCAGAACACCGCCCGCAACGGCGGCAATCCACGGCAGCAAGCCCTTGATTCCCATGCTGTGCGGCATGTATGACCCTTCTCATTTAGAATAATGACGGCACAGTTTAGCGCAAAAAAACCCACTAACCGTTTCATCACCCTTCGGGCAGTGGGTTCTTTTCTTATTTTCACAGCAACTACTCATATCATGTAGCTGTCTGCGTTAATCTTCTCCCTCTTTGTCTTCTGACGTTCTGCCATGTCCGCCAGTGTGGTGGTCGTCAAAATCCGGTTAATACCGTCAGCTACTTCATTCCACATATCACGTGCTGAGCATATTGGCACACGTTTGCATACATTCGGTTTCTCCACGCAATCCACAAGGCACATAGGACCTTCCAAAACCTGTAGAATCTCTTTCAGTGTAATCCGGTAAGGAGGTTTTGCAAGAACGTACCCTCCGTGCGCGCCTCGCGTCGCCATCACCAGCCCGGCGGCTTTTAGAGGATTGATCAACTGCCAAAGGTACTTCTCGGAGATCTCCTCACGTTCGGATATCTCTCTTAAAAGAATTGATCCTTCCCCATAGTGGGAGGCCAGATCAATCATAAGCCTTACACCGTAGCGGCCTTTTGTGGATAACTTCATAAAATTACACCGACGAATCAAAAGAAACAAACAGCCAATATTTATCCGGCTATTTCGATCCTGTCATCTACCTTAATTTCACCACCGACTAAAACTTTCGCGAAGATCCCCTCTCGGGGCATGACACAGTCTCCGACTGTGTAAAAAATGTTGCACCTATCATGACAGACCTTACCGATCTGTGTGACTTCCAGGAGGACTTCTCCCCCTATTTTCAACCGCGTGCCGATAGGGAGCGCCGGCAGGTCAATCCCTTCCGTAGTCAGATTTTCGGCGAAATCACCGTACTGTACATCCAGACCCTTTGCTCTGATTTTTTCTATGCTTTCCTTTGCAAGAAGGCTGACCTGCCGTATGCCGATTTCCGCATGTGCGTCGTCTTTCAGGCCAAGGTTTTTTATAAACAGACCGCAGACGATATTCTCCTTTTTTTCACCTTTTTTCTGAGAAATATTAACAGCCAGAATCTTCCCGTGTACTTTTTCCATATCATTTACACTCCAGATTCCCCAGAAATTTTCTTTTCCGATCCTATAAGAAAATTTTCCAACTGATCAACAGCAAAACGCTCCTCAACGAAAAAAATTGTGCTATCTCCTTTGATGATCTGCCGCTGTATCGCATACCTTGGCAGCATATCCTGGCTATATCTCGCAATTATCCTTCCGATTATAATCTCGGAATCTCCGTCCAGCGTCCCCCTGACAATAGCCGTCGGGCCTCTGAACCCCGAGGGCATAAAAAGAACTGAACCCGGTTTGGCGAGCGCCCGGATTCTCTCATTATCCTCTCTCTTCCTTCCAACAATCACTTTTAAGACCGGAGTAAGCCGCAAATGTCGGCCGACCTTGAGAAGATTCAAGTCCGTCATGTCATAATCCGGTACATGAGCAAACAGATCACGGAGTCTCGCTGCAATTCCTTTGTCCGTAAGAAGACAGCCGCCTGCCGGACATGGATAGTCTCCGATACCGAATTGTTTTGCCAGGTCGATCTGCGCCTTCCTCGACCGGCCAGAGATGGCAAGCAGTCTCTGCCTGTCCACAATACCTTCCTGTTCGGCAAGTGTGGGATCGAAATGCCGCGCGGAAAGAGGCCTTAGAATGATGCCTTCCAATCCGCTTTCCCGTTCAATAAGCCGCAAGGTATTGCGATGCTGGGACATGGGGCGCTGGCCGAGGACCTCACCGGTAATGATAAAAGACGCTCCTATTTGCGGGAGCAGCTCTTTTGTTTTCCTCAGCATATAAATCCGGCAATCAATGCATGGGTTCATGTTGCTCCCGTAACCATGGGGAGGGTGCTCGACCATTTTAATATAATCCATACCCTTATGGATCACACGAATGGGAACATTGAACTCTCCGGCAACTTTTCCCGCTTGCAGCGTGCATCCCGCCTTTTGGGGCGTGCAGTTACAGAAGACGCTGGTAAAGTGTATTGCTGTTATGTCGATCCCCTGGTCTATCATGAGCCTGACAGCGAGAGTGCTGTCCAGGCCGCCGGACAGAAGGGCGATGGCTTTACGATTCATGGGCTTCCTGATAAAAATATCTGTTCGCTCGCTACCTACAATTAATGCCAATAAGTCTCCCTTTTGTAAAGGGAGATTTAGAGGGATTTTGAACCACCCCTTAACCCCCGCCAGCGGGGGACAGCCCCCAGTCATAGTAATGAACGCGGTGGCATCTTAGATGCCCGCCCCCACGGAGAATTCTTCCTCCGATGAAAATATGCGCATGATCTCCTGCTTCTTTTCCTCTACATATTGATCCAGTTCTACCTTGATCCCCTGCTGCTGTTCCATCTCGGCCATCCTCTTTTCCAGGGTCTCTATCTGCTTTCCTATAAATTTAAATGCCTCGGCAATAGGATCGGGAAGTTTATTATCTGTCATCTCCTGGATTTCTTTTCCTGAAAACCCAAGGCCCAGTCTGGCGGGCACTCCGACGGCTATAGCCTCGGCGGGGACATCATGGATTACCAGAGAAGCGGCCCCGATACGAGCCCCACCCCCGATGACGATCGGTCCCAGGACGATGGTTCCCGCACCTATCATGACATGGTTTCCTACAGTGGGGTGACGCTTCTTCTTCTGCAGGGTTACCCCGCCCAGAACTACCCCCTGATAAAGGTGAACGTCATCTCCGATCTCTGAAGTTTCGCCGATCACGACACCAGATCCGTGATCAATAAAAAAGCGTTGTCCGATCCTGGCGCCGGGATGTATCTCGATACCCGTGAGAAATCGGTTCATGTGAGAAAGAAACCTGGCGCATAACAACCATCCATGAACCCAGAGATAGTGGGCAATCCTGTGCATCCAGATGGCATGAAGCCCGGGATAGCATGTAAGGACCTCTATGATTCCTCTAGCGGCAGGGTCTTTTTTGAATACCGTCTGTATATCTTCTCTTATCGTTTCATACAATTTCATTGTTTTCAAATGTTCCTTTTAAATTATCGTATGTATATCATGCCGAGCATGGTAGTCTGCCAACCCTAACACATCCCCCTTTGCAAAAGGGGGACACAGGGGGATTTTTCCATTATCAAATCCTCCTTAACCCTCCTTTTCTAAAGGAGGGGAAACCTCCCCCGACCCCCTCCAGAGGGGGACAAGCGACAGAATAAGTTTTATTCGATAATTTCCGTAACAGTAAATCCTGCCTGTTTAATCATTTCCATGTCGGCCTCATACCCCTGCCCTGAGGTCGTAAGGTAGCATATGGTAAACATCGAATTGGCGGCATAAAGAGACAATGCCTGCATGCTTCCTATGCATGCCTCACGTCCACCGGCAACACGGATCTCAGTTGCTGGATTTACAAAGCGGAACATCGCGAGCGCCCGGAGACAGTCCGCCGGTGTCAGCCTCGGTAAGCCTTCCAGCGGTGTGCCCGGGCGGGGGTCAAGAAAATTAACAGGTATGGAATCCGCATTCAAATCACGCAATGCGAACGCAAGATCGACCCTGTCCTGCAAATTTTCCCCCATACCGATAAGCCCGCCACTGCACAGCTCCAAACCGGCTGCCTTTGCGGTCTTGACCGTCGCAACACGGTCGGAAAAGTCATGAGTAGTACAGAAAGAGGAATAGAACCGCTCTGAGCTCTCCAGGTTGTGATTGTAGCGGTCGACACCGGCGCTCTTTAATCGCTTTGCCTGCTCCTCCGACAACAGCCCCAGGGAGGTACATATCTGTACGGGGACTTCACGTTTGATAATGCGCGCGGCCTCACAGATTGTCTCCAGGTCTTTTTCTGAAGGAGATCGCCCGCTGGTCACGATGCAGTACCGTACTGCCGTCAGCTTGTGCGCCTCCCGCGCTCCTTCAAGAATCTGCGCCACCGATTGCATCGGGTATTTTGGTATTTCACTCTCCGATACCGCAGACTGGCTGCAAAAAGAACAGTTTTCACTGCACAACCCGCTCTTGGCGTTGCGAATGACATGAATACTCACGCCGCGCCCGAAGTGATGGCGGCGAATTGCAAACGCCGCGTCCAGAATAGCCAGAAGATCGTCATCCGAGGATTCCATAATGGCAAGAGCCTCACCATGCGTCAGCGGCCTGCCCGCCAATACACCCTTACTCAATTCATTCCATTTCATGCTTTCTTAGTATTTCCTTTCGTCAAAACAAAAATAGCATTCATGGCCAGGAGATTCGGCCAGAGATGCACAATTTCTTTTTCCCCAAGATAATGGGCCGCCACAGTTCGGATATTCTTTTCCGCACAAAAGTCCTTGAAATCCGTGATGCTTAAAAAGCGCACATTTGGCGTATCGAACCAGAGATAGGGCAATGATTCCGTTATCGGCGCCCTGCCTTGGAAAAACAGCATCAGCCGTGATTTTATGTAAGCGAAGTTGGGAAACCCAACGATAACCTTGCCGCCGATACGTAGGGCCTCATGGATCACATAGTCAACGTTTTTAACCTCCTGCATGCTCTGGTTCAGAATCACATAGTCGAATGAATGATCCGGATATTCCCGCAAGCTGTGCTCGATGTCATCGTGAAAAACACTTAAGCCCTTTTTTACACACTCCTGAATGGCCTTATCGTCCAGTTCAATCCCCTGGGCCCGGACCTGTTTATCCCGGACGAGGGGATACAAGAGATCACCCTCGCCGCAGCCCAGGTCAAGAATCCGGGAGCCAGGCTCAACGATTGAATAAATAATTTTATGATCGAGGCGAATATCTTCAGACGCCATACTCTGCCACCACCATATAACCGTTGAAGGTCTTGTCCAGAAAATGTTTGATCAGTGTCGTCTGCTCCTCAACCTCTACGAGAAAGGCATCATGACCATAGGTAGATTTTAATTCACAGTATGTAGCATCCACGTGTCTCCTTTTCAGCAGTCGGACTATCTCCTGTGACTGATAGGACGGATAGAGCCAGTCCGACTTAAAGGAGATGATCAGGAAGCGCGTGCTGATATTCTTTCCGAGCGGGATCATTCTTCCCCCCGACAGATCAAAATAATCTATCGCCTTCGTTATATAGAGGTACGAATTGGCATCGAAGCGTTTCACGAAGTTCGCCCCCCGATAATGCAGATAGCCCTCCACTTCAAAATCGGTGTCAAATCCGAAGCTGAAATGACCACTCTTCAACCGCCGCGAGAACTTCTCTTCCATGGACTGATCGCTCATGAATGTGATGTGCCCGATCATGCGAGCTACCGCCAAACCCTTCTCCGGTTGGCCATACTCGTAATAATTTCCTTCCCGCCAGGCCGGATCAGCCATAATGGACTGTCTGACCACCTCGTTGAAAGCAATCTGCTGGGGAGAGTGTTTCAGCGCCGTGGCAATCGGGATAGCCGATTTCACCCGTTCCGGATAAGAGGCAACCCACTGGAGGACCTGCATGCCGCCCATGGAGCCGCCCGTCACACACAGCAGTTTGTCAATACCGAGGTAATCGATCAGATGGCGCTGGGCATGGACCATATCGGCAATAGTGATAAATGGAAAATCGAGGGCATACGGTTTCCCTGTCGCCGGATTTATTGAAGAAGGGCCTGTGGAACCCTTGCAGCCACCGATGACATTTGAGCAGATAACGAAATACCGGTCAGTATCAAAGGCCTTCCCCGGTCCGATCATATCGTCCCACCAGCCTGCATTATTCTGATCCCTGTGAACGCCCGCTGCATGGGCATCCCCGGATAGGGCATGCAGCGCCAGTATCGCGTTTGATTTATTCTTATTCAACTTTCCGTAGGTCTCATAGGCGAGGGTGATCGGTCCCAGTTTTTCCCCGCTTTCCAGCTTATGTTCCTTGCCCGGTACCGCATAGGTGTAATACTGCGTTTCCACTACGCCTACGGAATCGTTTTTTACTGTTACGTTTTCTATTTCACTCATTCTTCATAGCTTTGTAAAATTTTCACATCTTATTTCTGAAACAGCCAGGTCGACAGGTACCTCTCCCCACTGTCCGGCAGAATGGCCACAATCATTTTGCCCTCTGCCTCTTTCCTCTTCGCAACCTCCAGAGCAGCCCACAGGGCAGCGCCGCTGGATATTCCCACCAGGATGCCCTCCTCCTTAGCAATACGCCTAGCCATATCTCCCGCATTTTCATTGGACACCTGAATTATCTCATCCATTATTTCCCTGTTCAACACATCGGGTATAAAACCGGCGCCAATTCCCTGAATCTTGTGGGGACCGGGTTTCCCGCCGGAGAGCACGGGCGAATCCGCTGGTTCCACGGCAATCATCTTTACCGACGGTTTTCTTTTCTTCAATACCTCGCCGACACCGGTAATCGTCCCGCCTGTTCCGATACCTGAAATAATATAATCAACCTTACCGTCCGTGTCCTGCCAGATCTCCTCCGCCGTTGTCCGCCGGTGGATCTCCGGGTTGGCGGGATTCTTGAATTGCTGGGGCACAAAACTATTTTTATATGTTTTTGCCAGTTCCTCCGCTTTATCCACCGCGCCCTTCATCCCTTTGGCGCCTTCTGTCAGCACCAGCTCAGCCCCCAGTATTCCCAGCAGATGCCGCCTCTCCATGCTCATTGTATCGGGCATCGTAAGAATGAGATGGTATCCCTTTGCAGCGCAGACAAAGGCGAGGGCAATACCTGTATTTCCACTTGTCGGCTCGATTATAACCGTATCTTTCTTGATATGTCCCGCTTTCTCTGCCGCTTCGATCATTGAAACACCAATCCTGTCTTTCACGCTGGACAGGGGATTGAAGGATTCGACTTTCACTAAAATCTCCGCGTTCAATCCCGCCACCATTCTGTTGAGACGCACCAGGGGCGTTCCTCCTATCGTCTTGGTAATATCTAAAAATATATTTGCCATAATTGCCTCCTCAAAATCAAACCTTCGCCAGGGCATGATTAATGTCAGCGATAATATCGTCAATGTGCTCCAATCCCACGGACAAGCGAATAAAGTCCGGTGTTACACCTGTTGCTATCTGCTCCTCTGCAGAGAGCTGCTGGTGTGTCGTCGTCGCCGGATGGATCGCCAGTGTCTTCGCATCTCCCACGTTGGCCAGATGGGAGACAAGCTCCAGGGAATCGATAAACTTCTTCCCCGCTTCCGCGCCGCCTTTGATGCCAAATCCAAGAATCGCGCCCGCACCATTCGGCAGATATCTGGTCGTCCTTTCCCGCTCCGGACTGGACTTGAGCCCCGGGTAATTGACCCATGTAATCTTCGGGTGCTTTTTCAGATACTGGGCCACTGCCAGGGCATTCTCAGAGTGGCGGGGCATCCTCAAATGCAGGGTTTCCAGTCCCTGGAGAAAGAGGAAGGCATTGAAGGGTGAGAGAGCCGGCCCCAGGTCGCGCAGCAGCGCAACGCGCGCCTTGATGATGTATGCGATATTCCCCAACGGCTTTAGGGCTTCCACAAAATTGATCCCGTGATAGCTCGGATCAGGGTCAGCAATCAGCGGATACTTGCCGTTCGTCCAGTCAAATTTCCCCGAATCAACTATTACACCACCCAGGGATGTCCCATGACCGCCGATAAATTTAGTCGCCGAATAAACGACGATATCCACGCCGAAGTCGATCGGCCGAAGCAAATAAGGTGAAACTGTATTATCCAAAACAAAGGGAATGCCGTTATTGTGTGCGACACCAGCAATCCCTTTGAGGTCAGCCACATCGAGCTTAGGATTGCCAATGGACTCCGCGTAAATCGCCTTGGTCTTAGGCGTGATCGCCTTCTGAAAGGCATCAAGGTCATTTGATTTTATGAAACGGACATTTATCCCCAGACGGGGAAAAGTGTAATGAAACAGGTTGTAGGTTCCACCGTAGAGGTTGTCCGCTGATACGATCTCATCGCCTGCCTGCGCAATATTGAGGAGCGCCAGAGTTATGGCCGACTGGCCGCTGGCCACCGCCAGCGCTCCGACGCCGCCATCAAGAAGAGTTATGCGCTTCTCAAGGACATCCGTAGTCGGGTTCATCAGCCGCGTATAGATATTGCCGAATTCCTTCAGGCCAAAGAGATTGGCCGCGTGTTCCGTATTTTTGAATTGATAGGAAGTCGTCTGGTAAATGGGAACAGCCCGCGCACCTGTTGTTGGGTCCGCCTCCTGACCTCCATGAAGAACCAGTGTTTCAATCTTTAATTTCGAATCGTTTTTGCTCATGTTAAAATTCCTTTTTTTATCTTATACAAAAATAAATTTACTCACCCCTCTCCCCCGCCGGCGGGGGTCAGGGGGTGGTTGTCCTTCTAATGATCAAGCATTATCCTGAGGCTCTTTTTTGCCTTCTCTATTATATCCGGAGGTACTGTAACCTCGTACTGCATTTCTTCGAAGGCCCACAGGACCTTCTCCAGAGTCGTTAACTTCATGTTCGGACAGACTGCCTTCTCCGAGGCCGGATAAAAGAATTTATCCGGATTTTCCTTCTTCAAGCGATGAAGAATTCCGACTTCCGTCCCTATGATAAATTCCTTCGCCTGCGATGCCTTGACATACCGGCACATGCCCTCTGTGGATAGGACTTTATCGGCAACACCGGTGACGGCAGGCGTACATTCCGGATGCACTATGACCTCTGCCCCCTTATGAAGCGCCCTTTTCGCAGCAATATCTTCCGGCAGTATCTTCACATGCGTCGGGCAATAGCCCCTCCAGGAAATAAATTCCCGACCGACCTGAGTAGATATGTAATTGGCGAGATACTGATCAGGAGCAAAAATTATTTCATCGACATTACGAAAAGCCTCCCTAACAATCCGTTCGGCATTTCCTGATGTACAGCAGACATCACACTCAGCTTTAACATCTGCCGTCGTGTTAACATAGCACAGGACCTTTGCCAGGGGATGCTCCCTTTTCAGCTTCCGGAGCTCTTCGGCTGTAATCATATCCGCCATGGGACAGCCCGCCTTCTTGTCCGGGATGAGAACGATCTTATCCGGCGAAAGTATCTTCGCCGTCTCGGCCATGAAATAGACGCCGCAGAATACGATGACATTCGCGGTTGTCTTTGACGCCTGAATGCTCAGCCCCAGGGAATCGCCCACGTAGTCTGCAATGTCCTGAACTTCAGCTATCTGGTAGTTATGCGCAAGGATGACGGCATTTTTCTCTTTCCTCAACCGATTGATCTTTTCAACAAGTTCCATGCAAAACCTCTTCTATGATTCCCCCTCCCAGGACACGGTCATTCTCATAAAGAACCACGGACTGGCCGGGTGTGATTGCCTCCTGCTCTTCGGCAAACGTTACTCTGATTCTGTCATTCTCAGGAGTTATCCCACAGGCTGCTTCCTTCTTCCGATACCTTATCTTTGCACACGCCTGACGAGGCCATTCTCCAGCAAGCATATTCAGATCCCCGGCAATAAGCCCTTTCGCTTTCAACGCCTTCTTTTCGCCTACGACAATCTCACTCTTACCGGGGTCAATGGAAACAACATACAACGGAGTTCTGTGGCTGATACCCAGGCCGCCCCGCTGGCCGATAGTGTAATATATGATCCCCCGATGCTCTCCGAGAACATTCCCCCTGATATCTACTATATTTCCCGCCTTTAATCCCTGCACCCTTCCAGACAGAAAGACCTGATAATTTTTCTCTGTCACAAAACAGATGTCCTGGCTCTCCTGTTTCTCCGCGACGGGTAGAGCACTTTTTTTTGCCATAGCCCTTACTTCATCCTTCGTCAGAGATGCGAGGGGAAACAGTATGGCCCCCAGGCCATTGTAAGGAATAGGATAAAGAAAATATGTCTGATCCTTTTTCTTATCTTTTGGCCTCTTCAGCAAATAACCGGCGCTGTTTTTTTCAATGGCCGCATAATGCCCGGTCGCCAGGAAATCAAACCCCAGAACTTTTGCCTTTTCTAAAAGAGTACCGAATTTCAGGTAGCGATTACAATCGACGCAGGGGTTCGGTGTTCTGCCTTTCATATACTCGCCGATGAATTTTGCTATAACCATTTCCTCCAGCTGATCGGCATAATCAAAGACGTAGTGCGGGATCTTCAGTCGGTCGCAAACCGTTTTTGCATCATCGACAGCATCGGGGCCGCAGCATCTGACCTTGTCGCCTTCATCCCTAATGCCGAAGCACATAGTCACGCCGGAAACATCATACCCTTCATTTTTCAGCAGCATGGCCGCAACGGATGAATCGACACCGCCGCTCATGGCTACTAAAACTTTTTTACTCACTTGCTTTCCTCAACCGTACTATGAAAAATAAATTCTTCATTGTCCCCCGCTGGCGGGGGATTGTGGTGGTTCAAAATCCCTCTAAATCTCCCTTTACAAAAGGGAGACTTAACGAAATACCTCTTTGCCTAACCCACACTACTTTTAACCGCCTTAATGGCTGCGGGTTTTTTCGATCTTTTTCGATAATCTTCAAGGGCCTTTTTCAGCGCCTCTTCCGCCAGAACAGAGCAATGCATCTTAATCGGCGGCAGTCCCCCCAATGCCTCCGCAACGGCCCGATTGGATATCTTCAGCGCATCTTCAACCGACTTGTTTTTCACCAACTCTGTTACCATGGAGCTCGTGGCAATAGCCGCACCGCAGCCGAAGGTCTTGAACTTCGCATCGGTAATGATGCCGTCTTCAACTTTTATATACAGCTCCATAATATCACCGCAAACAGGGTTGCCTACTTTTCCTACCCCGTCAGGATTTTCAATTTCACCGACGTTTCTTGGATTCCGGAAATGCTCCATAACCTTTTCACTGTACTCCATTTATTTTACCTCCTTTTTATACAGTGGAGACATAGAACGCAATTTGCCAACTATACCTGGCAGGACCGAAAGGACGTAATCGATGTCATCCTCTGAGGTCTGTCTCCCCAGGGAAAATCTCAATGATCCATGGGCAAGCTCATGTGAAAGCCCGATGGCCGAGAGCACATGGGACGGTTCCAGTGACGACGAGGTACAGGCTGAACCCGTCGAACAGGCAATCCCTTCCATGTCCAGATTAAGAAGCATGGATTCACCCTCCACATATGAAATAGAAACGTTGACGTTGTTCGGAAGTCTCCGTGTCGGATGACCATTCAAGCTGGTAAATTCGATTTTGCCGAGAATTCCTGTGATCAATTTATCACGCAGGGAAATTAGCTTCTCAATCTCTTTCCCCATTTCCTCCTTCGCCAGCTCTACGGCTTTACCGAATCCTACAATCCCGGGCACATTATGGGTGGACGCCCGGCGGCCCTGTTCATGATCGCCGCCATGCATGAAGGGCAGCATTCGTACCCCCTTTCTGACATACAGGATCCCGACACCTTTAGGACCGTACAGTTTATGCCCGGAGGCACTGAGGACATCTACGTTCAGCTCATCGACATTTATCGGGAGATGGCCTAGTGTCTGAACAGCGTCGGTATGAAAATATACGCCCTTGCTCCTGGCAATTTTACCGATTTCGTCAATCGGCTCGATAGTTCCGATTTCATTATTGGCGTGCATAATGGAAATCAGGACCGTCTTGTCCGTAATTGCCTTTTTAATATCGGCAGGATCGACAAGCCCAAATTTATCGACAGGAATGAAGGTGACTTTGAACCCCTGCTTTTCCAGAAAATGGCACGGTTCCAGGATGGCATGGTGTTCTATCTTCGACGTTATGATATGGTTCCCTTTATCACGCCTGGCATAGGCTACGCCTTTAATCGTAAAATTGTTGCTCTCCGTTCCGCCGCTTGTAAAGACAATTTCCTCCGGCTTTGCCCCGATAAAAGCAGCCACGATACGGCGTGTTTCCTCTATGGCGTGCTTTGCCTCCTGGCCAAAGGCATGGAGACTTGACGGATTTCCATAGACCTCCGTAAAACAGGGCAACATAGCCTGCACTACCCGGGGATCTGTGAGGGTTGTCGCTGCATTATCCAGATAAATTCGTTTCATTTTATAGTCCTTATCATCAACGATCCAAAAACTAATCCCATCTTCTTATTTTTAGGGTTTCTTTATTCACTCCTTTTAAATATTATGCATCATGCTCTTTTCAATTTTTTCCTGACTCATCTTGACCAGCGTCTCCAGGGTGATCGAACTCAGGGTCTCCGAAATCTTTCCGCCTATAATCGCCCAGACTTCACGGCTTACACAGATCGGTACCCGCGGGCAAGTTGAAGGATTCTTAATACAGCCCACAAGCGAGGAATCTCCTTCCAAGACATCCATGATCTCCTTCAGGGTGATCTGCGATGGCTCTTTGGCAAGGCTGTACCCGCCATAAGCCCCTCTGCTGGAATTGACCAGACCGAATCCCCTTAGCGGTATGATGATCAAACTCAAGTACTTTTCAGAAATGTTCTCTCCTTTGGCGATGTCTTTAAGAAATACCGGGCCCTTGCCATAATTAACGGCAAGCACAATCATTAATCTCACACCATACTGCACTCTCGTGGAAAGTTTCATAGCGATCCCCAAATATAATAGAGACCTCGAAAAATCTTTCAAAGGTCTCTAAATTTGTTACAGACAAATTTTATAAAATCTTCGAATTAAAATTCTTTCAACAATTTTAATCAGTTAATCCATCATAAAGAAACCTTCAGCGAAGGCTTTAATTACTACTTATACAATCGGTTTAATAGTAATTAAACTAATTGCCGGATATTGTCAAGAAAAATTTGTTTGATAGGAAGTTGTTTGACCCGTTTGTAGGGGATCAGTTAGGAAATTTTGTAATTTTGTTGGCAACCAGTGTAAAAACGACCATAAATCATTTCTTCCTGAAAGAGAGAGTTTTGATTCCTGGCTTCCAATACAGCGTTTCAATCGGAAATAAAGAAGCCTCTTAAATAAGTATTTACAAAAAAAGAAAATAGTATTATAAATGCAGATGTTTTCAATATTGCACCGCCAGAGAATAACACTTCTTTTTTCCGTCATTTTCCTTTTCTCTATAATCATAATCGGATTTCATCACCATGAAGACGGTTCCCAGCATTCGGATTGCCCTATATGCGTGGCAAGCGGTCCGTGCTGCTGCGTAGGCATCGATGATAATGCCGGTTTTGCCATCCATCAAGATATTTCTTATCTTTATTCTTCATACACGGAAATAATCCACATTTCCTTGTCGATTTTTCCCACCTTTGCCTACAGGGCGCCTCCCTTAGCTTCTACGGCATAATCTATCATTCCAGGTAGTATCTTAGACTGTCAAACCAACGCAGAGGTTTGAACAGTTCCCTACTATTTTTGCAAGACGAAGGAGGTGCCTGTATGAAAAGAACGATTATTCTGTTGAGTCTCCTCATGTTCCCATTAATATCGAGCCAAGTGCTGGCAAGTGACCTTGAGTCAAGAATCCAGGCCATGGAGGAGACTCTAAGGAAACAGGAAGAAACTATCAAAGAACAGCAAAAAATCATCAACGAACTTAAGGATCAGATCAAGACTGTCAAGATCATGGAAATACCGAAGGGCGAGGAAAAACCATCGGCAGTTCAAAAAGAGGCAAAGGCGACCGGCTTATTCGGCGGCTCCGCCATGTCCAACCCGAACATATCCATGGTTCTGAACACGTATGCCTATTCATCAAACCTGACGACCGATGAGATAAGGAGCCGAGGAATACAGGGTTACACAACGGAAGGTATTAACAGGAGGAACGGCTTCAACTTTGATTCGGCGGAGTTTGCCATCTATGCGCCTGTAGACCCTTACTTCAATCTCTATGCCACGATACCCGTAACGGAAGATGGCGCCGAAGTCGAAGAGGCATACTTTGTTACCACTTCTCTCCCCGTGGGTCATCAGCTCAAAGGCGGCAAATTTAAAAGCGGCTTCGGCAGGCTCAATGCCGTACACCCCCATGCCTGGGATTTTGTTGATGCCCCGCTTCCATACAGGGCCTTTATAGGAGATGAGGGGATAATGGAAAAGGGAGTTCAATATACCTACCTTCTGCCCCTGCCCTTCTACACTATTTTAGGCGCCGAGGTTCTTCAAGGAGAGAACAGGCCGCTGTTCGGCGCCGATGCAACGGGGGGTCCTCACGCCTATACAGGATTTCTCAAGGCTTCTCTTGATGTCAGCGACAATGCAACCATCCTTTTTGGTCCGTCAGTCATCACCGGCAAGACAAAAACGGATACGATTGCGGCAAACACTGATTTTACGGGAGACTCCACATTGTACGGCGTTGAATTCACTTATAAGTGGAAGCCCTCTAAAGTTCAGGGATTCAAGATACAAAGCGAGTACCTCTATCGATCCCAGTACGGTGACCTGACCGACTTTAACTTGGGGTTGGTGCAGCGCCTTGAGAGATATCAGGACGGTCTTTATATCCAGGGTGTATATCTTTGGAACCGATGGGAGTTTGGGGCACGATACGATACCCTCAGTCTTTTTAAGGATGAATATAACCTTGGGGGAGTGAAACAGGATCTTGGCCGCAGACCCTGGAGGGCATCGGCCATGGTGGACTATAACTTTTCCGAGTTCGCGCTTCTCCGGCTTCAGTACAATCACGACGAATCGGACGT
The DNA here is from genome assembly GCA_035542475.1 of Syntrophales bacterium. Taxonomy (GTDB): domain Bacteria; phylum Desulfobacterota; class Syntrophia; order Syntrophales; family UBA2185; genus DATKLL01. Next base: position 5,730 of record DATKLL010000172.1, on the reverse strand, counting down.
AAACGGCAGGGTCAACCATGAAGTATTTCTTCAGGCCCTTTTCACCATCGGCGCCCATCCGGCCCACCAGTTTTAAGGAGGTAAATTAATACCATGAAAAAATTGCTGTTAACTTTTTTGATAGTTATCGCCATGTCCACACCGGCATATGCCAAACTGAACGTTGTTGCCACACTACCCTGGATCGGGAGCCTTTTGAATGAACTGGGGAAGGACAAGGTAAAGGTCACTGTCCTTGTCAAATCGAGTCAGGACCCGCATTACATTGAAGCAAAGCCGAGCATGATCCTGGCGGCAAGAGACGCCGACATGCTCATATATAACGGCCTTGATCTTGAGATCGGCTACCTGCCGCTGCTCATAGAATCCTCCCGGAACCCCAGGATTCAGCCGGGCAAGACCGGCAATCTCGACTGCTCGCAGTTCATAAATGTGATTGAGAAACCGGAAACAGTAGACCGCAGCATGGGAGACGTCCATCCCCTGGGGAATCCTCATTATCACTATTCTCCGTCCAATATCCTCAGGGTAGCCCGCGGTATGACCCGGGAACTCTCCAAAATAGACCCGGGCAATGCATCTTTTTACAGGACGAACCTGAGTTCTTTCGAGAAAAGCTTGAGGAACAGGCAGATTCAATGGGCAAAAAAATCCCTGAAAGGTAAAAGGTTTGTTTCCTACCACAAATTATTTGAATATATGGCGAATGAGTTTGGATTCCAGCTTGTCGGCTATGTAGAGCCGAAGCCTGGTATTCCGCCATCGGCCGGGCATATAGAGAGCTTGATTGAATCCATGAAAATAACTAGGCCGGACGGGATACTGGTCACGCCCTCTTATGGGACGGAAGAGGCGGAGACCCTCTCGAAAAAAACCGGCGTGAAGGTTATTACCATTCCCCAGGATGTCGGTTCTCTTTCCGGCACAAATAACTGGTTTAGCTTCATGGACACTGTCCTGTCATCCCTGGAATAGGAGGTCATATGGAAGTCCTTACCTTTTTAATATGGCCCTTTGCAGCCTGTATTCTTCTAATCCTCATCCATGCCTATTTCGGCATCCATATCCTGGAGAGGGGGATAATCTTCGTTGATCTCTCTCTAGCACAATTTGTGGGAGTCGGTATCGCCCTGTCTTTTTTATTCGGACATGACGGGATACAGAGGTATGTTTTTTCAATTGTCTTTGCGGTGATGGGAGCCTTTATCCTGGCCTTTTCCCGGCGCATAGCGAAATATACCAATATAGAAGCCTTCATTGGGGTTCTCTACATCTTCTCTTTTGCTGCGAGCATTCTGATCCTCGATCGGTCGCCTCATGGCCTTGAGGAATTCAAATCGATTCTGAATGGAAACATCATATGGGTTGAGCCTCTAAGCGTTCTCTATACGTTCATCCTTTATTTCATAATCAGCATACCTCACGTCATTTTCCGGAAAAGATTTCTTGAACTTTCCCGGAATGGAAATGGAGGATTCCTGTGGGAGTTTGCTTTTTTCCTCAGTTTTGCCATCGTGCTGGTCAAGTCCGTCCAGATGGCCGGGATACTCCAGGTTTTTGCGTTCCTCATTATTCCGGCCCTTATCGGGCGGCTTTTCACCCGGGAGCCAATTAAGGTGCTCATCACCGGGTGGCTGCTCGGCCTTGTCTCGAGCACATTTGGAATTGTCGCCTCGTATAAATGGGATTTGCCTGTAGCTCCCGTCATTGTCGCTTCACTGAGCGCACTCTTTTTCTTAGTCCTACTCATTATTGCAGTATCCCGAAAGAAAAATGAGCATGATCTGAAAACGTTATCGGAGGCATCAGAATGAATAAAACATCCATTATTCTTTTCTCTGCTTTGTTGGTAGCACTGCTTTGGGGGTGCGGAAGTGCTTTAAAACAAATAAATGCAAAATCTCTAAGTACGAGATCGGATGTATTCGTTGAGATCAAAAATGATGAAGCGATCCCCAGCGGCTATTCGGATGTCATTATTAAAGTGTCTATTAAAACCCCATCCACAGGATATTATCTATGGGAGTCGAAAGATTCATTTTCTGGAAAACCCGGATTCCCCTTCATATTCAATATCAATGGACAGGCAGTTGCATGGAAGATTGACGGACAAGAGGAAATTACCTCACCCTATGATGAAAGAGGTGAGAGGATACCTGATGGAGGTAGAGGTATCAGATACATCGTTAACAAAAAAATAAGGTTGACAACAGGTTCGCATGAATTATTTTTAGGGGTTCCAGAAGCTGAATATGCGCGCGAGTTTGTCATATTTGTGAAAGACGGAGTCTCAACACTAGAATTTAAACCTCTATACAGAGGGGATCATCAGAGGACGGCTCCGAGTTTTCTTAACGGAATACACTCCTTTGAATTATTTTGTGATGGGTCTCCTGTAAAATGACCTACATCTTGATTTCCGGTAAGGTTTTCATAAGCTCACTGATTGCCGCTTATTCTTGACATATCTATGTGCATTTTAAGTCGTAATCATCGGTATAATCCCATCACATAGATTGAGGATAGGTAGGTGTAGCCGAAGATCTTTCGGATGGTGTCTGTCAATATAACATAGGTAGGACACTCATGGAGAATCAATGCAATACGGCTTCGCATAAAATATTGACGCGCACCATTGGGTTCTCGCAATGACATTATGATAAAAGCTCTTGGGCTATATCTTGCCCCCCGGTGATTAAATTTCAAAGATTTGACCCCAAGCCGCTCTTCAAGAAAGTCGATATCATCTTAGTTATTATTTCATTGACATACAAGAATGCCTTTCCTATACTCTCTTCCCGGAAAGAAATTTTCCATCAGCAGAACATAATAATGTCCTGATCAAAGATCGTATCCTGTGTTCAAGTTCTGGGCTGAGGTAAAAGGAAAAGGAAAATAATTATGACGCGGGGTGATGTTTTTATACAAGTATTTTCGGAGCTATGTTGTGAACCAAAAAAGACCATAACCGAAATGTTGCAGGCTATAAAAGACGAGATGCCCCCTGAAGAGCATACTTTCGATGAAGAAATATCGGAAAATGAAGCCTCGATATTATATGATGAATTGATGAAAGATAAAGAAGCTGTGCTTGAGTGGTTCCTTGAAGGTTATTGTCGATTCATTGTACGCACTCGAGCGGGGCGGTGTGATTCTTGAGTAAATGTCAATTCCCCGCATAATCATAATTAGAGACCGGCGCCCGTTCACTTGGTCAGAACAATCATCAAGAGAAACGAAACAATGCACATTTGCACAAAAGATTGCCACGCACTCTTCGGGTTCCCACGCTTCGCTCGGGACTTCGCCTCACCACAATGACACTAAAGTAAAGCTGTTGCGATCCCCCAGTCATTAAATTTTAAAGACTTAACCCCAAGTAGTGCGCAAAGAACGGACGCAAATCATTCCTTCTTCCTACCATCAATTCAGGTATTAGGTGTAAAGATGTAACAATCACCTTAATTTTGACACATATGAAGGAAAAAGCCATCATGCTATAAATTATAATATTAATAATGAATTGTCATACTTTGAAGTTTTTGTATTGTAGTATATTCCATTCACTTTTTTGACCTACCTCTGCTTTTTTCAGGGCAAAAATAATAAAAGTGTTTTAACATTAATAGCTTAGAGACTGTCAACTTTTTCTGGAATACATCTTGCAATACTACCTAAAAAGATAACATATTAATATTTAAAGATAATATTCATGGAATACCCTTTTTTGACGCCATACATAATAATTTCAAGATTTATGGAGGTATACCATGAAATTACTGGTTGTAGATGATTCTTCGGAGATTAGGGAAATTCTGTCTGCCACTATAGAGCTATCCGGTCATTGGGCAGATGAAGCATATGACGGGATTGAAGCCATCGAGAGGCTACAGAATGATTCTTATGAAATTGTTATCTTAGATGCCGAAATGCCCAGAATGGGAGGTGTTGACGTCTGTAAATTCATAAAAGCGCAATTTCCAAATGTTTATGTCATAGGAATGAGCGGTTGCCTTCTTTCCCTGATAGAGCTCATGGAGGCAGGTGCCAATATCTGCCTTTCTAAGCCTTTCCGTCTTGAGCGGGTAGAGGAAATTATAGAGAATCTGTATGACAGGTCTCTGCCTAATTTTGGCCTTACTGCATTCCATTGTAATAATGATTTGCTATAAATGATTATGACAATGTTATTATCTGGTCTTATCATGATGAGAGTTACGGAACACCACCATCACCATACCGGGGTCGCTATACCTGAGTTTGCATTGATTGTTTTCTTTTTTATCATAATTGTTCTCATGATGGGGCTTGTACTCAAAAAGGATTAAGGGTAGTATATAAGTCGGCAGTGATGAATTCTAGCAGTTATTGCTAAAAAAGGTGAACTAAAAAAAGGGAGGTAGCTAAACGATGAAAAAGAGTCTTCTAATACTTTCAATCATGCTTGGTCTCGCTATTACCTTGGCGGGTTGCGCAACAACCGGTGACCTGGAGAAATTGCAGTCACAGATAAATCAGATTAATGCGAAGGCCGATCAGTCACTGAAAGCATCACAGGATGCGAAGGATGAAGCCGGCACAGCAAAGACGAACGTCAATGCGCAGGTAGAGCAGGCCAATGCAGCAGCGATGAAGGCAGAAGCTGCCGCGGCCCGTGCCGAAGGTGCAGCAAAAACAGCTGAGGGAAGTCAGAAAGCTGAGGCTGAAGCCGTTTTTAAGAAATCAATGAAGAAGTAAGTCAACTTAACGGGGAACTATTAACTTGACCGCTAGGGTTCTGGAAAAGAGATGGCCGGGTTCTGATGCCTTGCCATCTCTTTTTTGTATCCATCATCAATGTCTATCTGGAAAATTCAATTATTTATTCTGTCTAGCCAAGACATTAACAGGTCAGTTAAATGCTTCCCGCCTTAATTACTATTCTCCTGTTGATTTTGAAAAGAGAACATACGAAGCTTAAGTTGGTCTCCATTTTTTCTGTTGAAGATCAATTGGCAATAATCAAAAAGGCCACATAATTCCGAATGAAGAAGTACATGTCCTGTGAAAAGGTCAGTATATATTAAACGCACTCGGGGGCGTGTATATGGATAAAGCACAAAGTAGGCGAGGTGAGCATCTTTACTTTTTCTTTGCCTGCATCATAATAGCGCCAATTCTAATGTGTGGGTGCAGTCACTTTTATGAGGGATTTTTGGCCAGGCCGGAATTCAAAGAGGCAAATGATTTTTCGAGCCAGGGCAACTACAAGGCCTCCCTAAGCAAATATGAGCAGATTATTGCGCGATACCCGACGAAAGGCGACAGGGTCCTTTTCGCGATGGGTTTTATTTATGCGTTTCCCAGAAATCAGCAAAAAGATTATCAGAAATCTCTGGAATGTTTTCAGAAACTCATAAAGGATTACCCGGGGAGTGTGTACAGGCATGACAGTGAAGTGATGATATCTCTTATCGATGGTGTTATTCGCAAGGATAAGAGGTTTATGACACAGCAAAGACAGATTGAAGTATTCGAACAAGAGGTTAAAAGCAAGGATAAGAGGATTATTTTACAGAAAAAACAGACAGAGGAGCTTGAACAGCAGGTGAAGGAGCTCGAAAAAAAGATAGAGAAGATGAAAGAAGTCGATATGCACTTAAAAGGAAAGAAAAAAAGTTGACCATGGAAAGTGCAGTTGAAGCAATGAAAACGGTCTCTCTTAATAAAATCTGAAAAGCTGTCGAAATA
>DATKLL010000171.1:0-5782 GCA_035542475.1 Syntrophales bacterium | reverse complement strand
TAAAGAACTGCATATTCCCGACGGTACTGATGTGGTGAAAAAATTTCATTAGGGCTAAGAAAGATTCGTATTTTCATACATCGCTTGTAGAGCAAGATCGAGGGATGTATGGACTTGAGTCTAGTCATTTTAAAGGAGCTTGCGAGGTGTCGAGAAACGGGTCTGAAAGTATATCTTATTCAACGTTGCCGACTGCTGCCCAAGGTGCTTGAAGACTTGATGGGTAGCTTTATACTGAAACTGGCTCTGAACCGAACCATTTTCAGATATGTCGTCGAACGTTGTCCCAATGCTGCCCAAATCATTATCTGTCAAATTCTTTCTCCCAGAGGGATCGCCTGCTCAGCATGATCAACCATTACTGGTTTGTCGACATGCATTTCAAGCCAAATTTCATGATTTCCATTATGGAAGGTGCAATTCCTCTTTGGGAAGAATTCAAGGACGCTAATAGTTGCAGCATCTCGCTTGCTTACAATATGCACAGTTCGGAAGGAGTCTTCTTCTTTCTCTCTTGTTGCGGATATGGCAAAACGCTTTAAAATTTTCTTGTCCGGAGCTTTATTTGGGAGATAAAGAGATGGAATGATCCAAGTATCGCTTCCATATACGAAAATTTTCGTTCTCTTCCACCATAATTGCCGTGTATCGGCATCGATCAGGACATTATTACCGTGGGGTTATTGTATGCAGGAAGAATTTTTGACAAACGAAGAAAAGCCGCGTATCCGTGAAATGACCATTGATGATTTCTCCGAGGTCTTCCATATCGGCGAGGAGGTTTTCACCGCCGACTATTCTCAGAGTCTGTACCGCACCTGGGACGAATATGAAATAACCACCCTTTTCAATTCCGACAATGAACTCTGTCTGGTTGCGGAACTGGGGGAGAAGATTGTCGGGTTTGCCTTGGGGACTACGGTGAGCAAGCATAACTCGCCTTGGAAATACGGCTACCTTGTCTGGCTCGGAGTACGCAAGGATACCCAAAAAGGACAAGTGGGCGGCAGGTTGTTCAAAGAGATCAAAAGACGAATGAAAGAGCAGGGAGTCCGTATAATCATGATCGATACATCTGCGGATAACGAGGCAGCCATTAGTTTCTTTGAAAAACAGGGGTTCGATAATATTCAGCAGCATGTTTACATGACACTTAACCTGGCCCGTAAGGCAAAGAAGAAGTCGAGGAAGAAACCATGAACATCGAAAGGGAAAAAGTCTGGAAGGCGATTAACCCAAAAAGACTGCGGAAAATCCTGTTCGATCTGGTCGACATCTATTCGCCGTCCGGCAAGGAAGAGGATATTCAGCTATACCTTGAAGGTCTGCTCCAGAATGCAGGTTTTACCGTCGAACGTCAGGAAGTGGAAGAAGATCGTTACAACGTCGTAGTTACAATGGGTCACGAAGCGCCGCAACTTTACCTTGTCGGGCATGTGGACACCATATCGGCATGGGATATCGAGCATTTTGGAGCACTGGAATCAAACGGGGTTGTCCGCGGACTTGGGAGCGCGGACATGAAGGGCGGCTGCGCTGCCATGGTTGAGGCCTGGCTTGCCCTTTCAGAAGCCCTTTCCCCATCCGAGCTTCCATCTGTCGGGCTTTTGCTGGTTGTGGGAGAGGAAGAAACCGGCGACGGCAGTTCGGCTTTTCTCGACGTCTGTCGGCCTCCCTGGGTCGTCATAGGGGAACCGACCGGGCTGGTGGCATGTTTTTCCCACTACGGATATCTTGAGGCGGATCTCGTCACCCGGGGCAGAAGGATTCACTCTTCCCTGCCGGAGCTGGGACACAATGCGGTGGAATCCATGCTTCGAGTTCTTCTGCACTTGGGGAAAGACCCTTATTTCAGTCGCGATATATCGGAGATCGTTTATTCAATCCGCGAAATGAGCTCTTCCAGGGAAGGTTTCGTGGTTCCGGATCGTTGTGAGACCTGGATCGATCTTCACCTTCCTCCTGACAAAAACCCCTTGTCCGTTCAAAAAAAAATTCTTGATATTGTGTCAAGCGCCGATGGTTTTATTCCCGACCTCGATTTGAATGTAGATTTTCATTTCCAATCCAGCGGTTACAATCTTGGAACCGATAACCGTCTCGCGGATATTCTGCCAGGGATATACGGTAGCCTCAGGCTCCCATTCCGATTGGATGCCTTTCGCTCTCATTCAGATGGAAATTTATTTTTCGCCGCGGGAACAAAGCCTCTCATTCTAGGACCAGGTACCCTCGAAACAGCCCATACTCCCGAAGAACAGGTTGTTTTCGGCGAAGTGTTGTCGGCGGCCCAAATCTATGTGGCCCTTTGCCTTGGAATTTGTTGAGACGTCATTACCTAGTACAAAAATGTCGGATAAATAAGAAGGGCATTGTATGAAAGCTTTATGGTGAGATGCGAGGAAGTAAAGGCATGTAAGCAACTAAGCAACCCAACAAAGGTGGCTTTTTTATTTTCCGATGTTCCTTATAGTATGTCAAAAATCTGTCACATAAATTTAACGCAGTCGTTTATTGACTTTTATTTATTTTTGGATTATTCAAAAATAAACAACTAATTGAAATGTATGAATAAGATATATTTAGAAATGATATTTACACAAATTCAAACTCTTAAGATGCCATAACCAACCTATGGAGCCTCAGCCATGCAACAAAAAAGAAGATTCAGAAGAGTTGTGTGTAATAATAAAGCTGTTGTAGTAATTAATGATGCGTTAGCCATTGAGGTAAACATTTTAAATATCTCGATGAATGGAGTGTTTTTTGAGTGTGTAAATGGCTTCATATTCCATAATGAAGATAAGTGGCAACTAACTTTTAAGCTCGACGATTCAGATATTAAGCTTAAATTCGCAACAGAAGTAGTTCATGCACAAGGGAATCGCACAGGTGTGAAATTTATTCATATGGACATTGATACAAAAAAACATCTTGGCAACCTCATGAGAGAAATAACCCCAAGCCTACAAATGGCTGTAAATGAATTTAGTATTTAATTTATTAAAATAACGACCATATATTCTACAATAATTATTATAGGAGAAAGGGTTATGAGTGATGATGCTTTTCGTAAAGAAATCAAGCTCTTGAAGGCTCTTGCTACAGATGTCGATGACATGTTGAAAAAGGTAAGTTCCAAAGTGAATAACGTTAGAAAGCAGATCACTATAGATGGCAACACAGCAAGACTAGATTCAGTAAGAAATATTGAAGATATGACCAATAGATTAATAACTATCCGAAATGATTTAGAAAAAGAACTTTCATGCATACAAGAATTAAAATGTAATATTGTCGATATGAATGAAATAATAGCGGATTTAGAACAGATGCTTATAAACCTCCAAAATAACAAATAAATTAGTTATTTGTTGGCACATTTGCATTGATGACCGCACCTTCTGCTTCCGTAAAAATCCACCAAAACATCTTAAATAAGGGCAACGAAAAGGTGCAGATAAACACTTGTGCACAATATATGTTCAAAAATGTACAGCGATATCGTATCTTTAACATGTATACACCATATTTGACACATAACTGTCTCACTACTTTAACTGAATCGTTTCTTGCCTTCCGTGCACCAGATATACATCACCGGAACAGATATTCCAAACCTTCAATTTTCTAAAGCATGAGACCAAGGAATATTTCATCTCCCTGCACCTGGATGGAAAGAACAAAATTCTTGCCGTTGATATATGCAGCATAGGCAGTCTTTCCCAGGCAATCGTTCACCCGCGCGAAGTATACAAAACAGCCCTCCTATCCTCAGCAGCAGCAATAATCTTGATCCATAACCATCCATCAGGAGATCCAGAAGTGAGCCGAGAGGACATAGAGATCACCAGAAGACTCAAGGAGGTATCTGAGATTATAGGTATACGAATTTTAGACCATATCATTATTGGCGACAAATACGTGTCGTTTGTGGAAAGGGGGCTATTATGAGATGCGAATATTGTAGAAAGATAATCCATCCTGAAGATGTAGCTCATGGATTAAAGTACGGATCAGTAAACCTGGTACTCGAAGATTTCATACCTGCCAAAGATTCAGCCTGGACCATAATATGTGATAAATGCGGAGAAAAGTTATACCGACTGATCTACTCAGCGTTTGGGAAGAAAAGCATTAACCCCACCTTATACAAGATATTCACACAAACCAGATAATACTTACCCAAGCAGAATCAATTACCAGAATAAACATTTCAACATATCTACATCGGGAACAAGGGGCCAATAGGCTCTTTTTTTGTGCCTGAATCCAAGGAGGGAATTAAAATGTCAGTATACAAGCGAGGCGACAAAGGTGTCTTTTACATGAACTTCACCGTTAATGGAATACGGGTATTCAAGAGCACTGGAAAATTTACCAAGAAGGAAGCAAAGCAGGTTGAAGCAATGGAAAGGCAGAAGTTGATGGATGAAGCCACAATTACTCCCCAGGAGCGGAATGCAAAGATGCTTCTGGAGGATGCCATCAAACAGGTATATGAGGGGAAATGGAAAAACAATAAGGATGATACTGGCCCTGTAGCCAGGAGCAAACGGATTGTTGAACTGATAGGGAATATCCCTCTAAGCAAGATAGATGATGATGTTGTTGCTGATCTGATTCAAAAGCTGGAATCTACAGAAATAAAATCAGGAACGCTTAACAGGTATCTTGCGACATTGAAGACCATACTTAGATATAAAAGACAACCGTGGGACCATATCAAATTAAGGAAGGAGAGTAAGGGACGGATAAGGGTATTATCGAAGTCAGAAGAAAACAAGGTGCTAGAATTACTACGTAACACCAATCATAGTAAAAGAAGGTGGTTCTATTATGATGTTGCTGATCTTGTGGAAATCTTGATTGATTCGGGTTTGCGATTAAGCGAGGCGTTAAACATGACGTATGATGAAGTGAATTACAAATCGAATTTACTACATATTTGGTTCAACAAAGCTGGAAGACCTCGAAGTGTACCTATGACAAGGAGGGTAGCTGCAATCCTGAAGAAAAGACAAGTAAACAATCCGACCAGGCCATTCAATTTGACTGTGTACCAGTCGGATAAGGCATGGGCTTGGACACGTAAACAGATGGGACTTTTGGCAGATAAGGAATTTGTAATCCATGCATTACGTCATACATGCGCCAGTAGGTTAGTGAATGCAGGAATTGATCTTTACGTAGTGAAAGAATGGTTAGGACATTCAAGTATTCAGGTAACTGAAAAGTATGCTCATCTTGCACCTCATAAACTTGCACATGCTGCTGAGAAACTGGATGAAGAAGGTATATTTTCTGCTACATATTTGACGCAGATAGAGGTAGAAGTGCCTCTCCTGACGCATACCTGACGATCTAACTAGCTGTAATCACGACCTGTAAATGAGTGATGATACTCTACGAATCCGTAGGTCGGGGGTTCGAATCCCTCCGAGCGCGCCATATTCAACAAGGCTTCACAGGTTTTCTGTGGGGCCTTTCTTTTTTGGCTTCTAATCATGGGTAACGTATGGGTAACTTTTCCCCTGATTTTGGGTATCCTAGCTAAGACTTCCTCACATTCCGGATATTTTCTTCCCGTGTTCCTTGCCGGTTCCGCTTTAGTTTCATAAATTCGGCTCGTAATTTGCTTCAAGTAATTCCAGACCGGCGATGTCATAAGAATTTGGCTATTGACTTTTTCCCTGAAAAAACGGAATCTGGCTTTATTTCAACAGGGGCGCAGGTGGAAAACAAAAACAATCCACATAACGAACCAAATCCGGACACTAAG
>DATKLL010000170.1:0-40882 GCA_035542475.1 Syntrophales bacterium | reverse complement strand
GGGTGGAGGCACCTTAAGGAATATTTTGAAAAGGCAAAAGTTTCCTTGAAGCTGGTTGAACAGGCGGGTCTGATAATTCCAAAAACAAATGGAAGCGGGTCTTTTTACGACAGGTTCCGGGGAAGATTAGTTTTCCCTATTGAGGATGTCGGTGGTAAAGTTGTTGCCTTTGGAGGCAGGATTCTCGGGGATGGCGAACCTAAATATTTGAATACTTCCGAATCACCCGTATACATCAAGGGGAAAAATCTCTATGGTCTGAACCGAACGAAGGAAGACATTCGCAAGAAAGGATACGTCATCCTTGTCGAAGGGTATTTTGATTTAATCACCCTATGGGATTCAGGCATCAGGAATGTTATTGCCACACTCGGGACGGCGCTGACACGGGACCATGTTGATCTTATAAGGCGGTACACTGGGCAGGTGGTTGCGGTATTCGATCCTGATGTTGCGGGTAAAAAGGCCCTGGCGCGGAGTATTGAACTGTTTCTTTCCGGGAATGTGCGTGCAAAGGCCGTAGTGCTTCCGGATGGTTATGATCCGGATAAATATGTAACAACGTATGGAAGAGAAGCCTTCATGGCGATTATAGACCGCGCTCAGTCTATGGTCGACTACTATATTGAAAATTTTATCGGAAAAGTAGCCACCGTCGAGGAAAAAAGGGATGCTCTGAAAGAAGCCCTCTCTTTTATTATCAATATTGATGGCATAAATGAGAGGGAGTTGTTCATAAAAAGAGTGTCGGAAAAGTTAGGTTTAAATCAGGAACTTTTGATGAAAGAAGTTAATCAGGCATTAAAAGTAGCGAGCGGAAAAACGACAGGAACATCAACAGAACGGGACATGGAAATTGACATAGTAGAGTTAAGCCTTATACATATCATGCTGGAATACCCTCGTAAGATTCCTGAAATTTGCCAAGGGGATATCCTCGATTATTTTATGAGTGCAAATTTAAAATCACTCGCAGAAAAACTGAAAGATTCCTTTGAAAAGGAAGGTTCGGCAGGTTTTGATACATCTATTTTCATACAGAACATTGACAATGAAATTATTAAACAGAAGATGCTTAAAAAGATGATCGATGAAAATCCCTATGATGAAGGGATTGTAAATCGCGTTATCATGGATGCGATGAAACAGATTAAACGGAAGTGGTATAAAGAAAAAAGCGGGATTTTGAAAACGGCAATTAGAAAGGCTGAGGAATCCGGTAATAATGAATTGTGTAAAAAACTTTTAGAGGAAAAAGAAAGATTATTAAGGGAAGAAAAAACATTATCATAAAAGGAATATATTTTTTATTTTGAATAAGGCGCCTGGAGAAAACATATGGGAAAAGAAATAGAATCAGAAGAATTTAAAAAGTTGGTGTCATTGGGCGAATCGAAAGGGTTTTTAACCTATGATGATGTTAATGATTTGCTGCCTTCTGATATCGTATCTTCCGATCAGATAGATGATATCATCATGCTCTTCGGTGAGAAAAATATAGATATTATTGATACGGACAAAGGGGAAAAGCTTGTCGTTAAGAAGGTTACGGATGAAAGGATGGCGGTTAAAGAAGAAGATATTCTTGATCTGATGGCTACTGTCGGAAAGACCGGCGATCCGGTAAAGATGTACCTTCGTGAGATGGGGCTTGTATCCCTGCTCTCCAGGGAAGGAGAAGTCGAGATCGCAAAAAAGATCGAAGAGGGAGAGAAGGAGGTTATGGACTCCATCTTTGGTATAGCAGCATCAGTTAAGGATGTGGTGGACATTGGAGTAAAATTGAAGAGCGGTGACGTCCGCATAAAGAGTATTGTAGCCAATCTTGAGGATGAAGATGGTTTTGTTGAAGAAGATATGCATAAGGAGCGGGTCTTAAAGCTGATTGACAGAATAACTGCTTTAGACAGGAAGAATGACAACCTTAAGAAAAAGCTTAAATCAAAGAACATTAAGAAGAAAGAAAAAAGTGTTGCCGAGGAGGAACTTGAAAAAAATACGAAAAACATTATTCGCCTGTGCAGAAAAGTCAAGTTTAGTAAACGGCAGATAGAAAGAATGGTCTCGAAGCTCAAGAATTATGTGGCGGAGGGAGAAGAAGCGGAAAATAGAATAAGCAGATGTAAGGAAGAAACTGGATTGACCATTAAGGAGATGGAAAAAGCATGGGCGAGAGTGAAGAAGTTACCTGCCAGCCGTGTAATAGATAAAGATACAAGAATATCTATACAGAAGTTAAAAGAATGTGAAGCTGCTATAAAGGAGGCAAAAAAGAAGGCAGCCGTAATTGCTCAAGAAACGGAACTTTCTTTCTCAGCTTTGAAGAAGGTGGTAACCTCCATTGAGAAGGGGGAAAGAAGGGCGGAGAGAGCTAAGAGAAAACTGGTTGAAGCAAATCTCCGGTTGGTTGTCAGCATTGCCAAAAAGTATACGAGTAGAGGATTACAGTTTCTGGATCTGATTCAGGAAGGGAATATCGGTCTGATGAAGGCTGTTGATAAATTTGAATATCAACGGGGATATAAATTTTCTACTTATGCTACATGGTGGATCAGACAGGCAATAACGAGGGCGATTGCTGACCAGGCAAGAACCATTAGAATTCCCGTGCATATGATTGAAACAATAAACAAACTGATTAGAACGTCGCGTTACCTGGTGCAGGAATTGGGCAGGGAACCTAATCCTGAGGAGATTGCGAATAAGATGGAGTATCCTCTGGAGAAAGTGAGGAAAGTTTTAAAGATTGCCAAAGAACCCATATCCCTGGAGACGCCTATAGGCGAAGAAGAGGATAGTCATTTGGGTGACTTTATAGTTGATAAAAAGATTATCTCTCCTTCGGAAGCCACAATAAGTATGAATCTTGCGGAGCAGACGAGAAAAATATTATCGACATTAACGCCGAGAGAAGAAAAAGTGCTTAGGATGCGATTTGGAATCAGCGAAAGAGTCGATTATTCATCGGAGAGGGAAAAAAGTCATTTAGAGATCAACAGGGAGCGAAACAAACAGATGGAAACGAACACGGTAAGGAAATTAAGAAACCCGTCAAGGAGGAAAGTATTCAGGCCTGCGGTGAAATAAATATTGACAGGAATTGAGTAATAAGTATAAAAATTACATTCGCGCCTGAGATATTAGTTCCATCAAAAATGAAGGGCCCATAGCTCAATTGGAAGAGCCACCGGCTCATAACCGGTAGGTCCCTGGTTCGAACCCAGGTGGGCCCATCATATAATTCGAAGGCCAAAAGGTCGGGTATACCGAGCAAAGGTCAAGTTGCATTATGTTTTGTAGAAACTCTTACCAAAGTAAGGATTGTATGTGTTACGAAAAGATACCTGCAAATAATTCAATAGGGGATCAGAAAAGAAATATCCTTAGAGAAAATGCACCACATGTTGGTGCATTTTTTTTGGTATATGTTTGATTCCGGAGATGTATTTGCAGCCGTGACCACCAGTCATTTAAGTTAGGACGAAAGGGAAGATTCTTGGACAAACAATTAGCATATTTAATTGAGCTTCAAAAACTCGATCTGAGCCTGGACAAGATAACTGTTAAAAAAAGAGAACTGCCTGAAAAGATTGCTCAGATGGATGAGGACTTTGTAAAACACACTGCAAGTATGGATGAAAGCAAAAAGAAATTTGACGAATTGAATAAGCGCCATGGTGAAAAGGAAGATAAGCTAAAAAGAGGAATCGAGGCCCTTAAGAAAACAAAGGAACGTCTTCTCGATGTTAAGACAAACAAGGAATATCAGGCAATCTTAAAAGAGATTGAGGTGATGGAAAATGAAAACAGCGAGACTGAAGATGAAATTATCTCCACATTAGAGGAATTAGATCAGGCCAGGGTTGGATTAAAATCAAAAGAAAAGGATTTTAATGCTTATAAATTACAGTATGAAAAGGAAAAGAAAAGGATAGAAGAAGAGATCAGTCAGCTTGAGATTGATTTCTCAGATTGTATGCAAACGAGTAATAATCTAAAAAAACAGATCCGTAATGAACTTCTTAAAAAATACAATACCATCAAAGGTAAAAGAAATGGCTTAGCTGTAGTATCGGTATGGAAAGAAGTGTGTGGCGGTTGCCATATGAATATCCAACCTCAACTATATATTGAATTACAAAGATCTGCGGAGTTGCTGTACTGTCCGAACTGCAACAGAATTATATATTGGTTTAATCAGGATAAAACCAATGGCTGACTACTTCATGAAAACCTTATGAATATTACTCAGCCGGCAGTCATCGGGCAGGCTGTCCAGCTTATAGTATGTATAATTTGCATAATTTTACGAGGATATAATGGCTGATCTTTCTTTAAATCTTTATACTGATGGGGCATGCAGGGGAAACCCGGGCCAGGGCGGTGCTGGAGCCGTTCTGATGGATGACGGGGGGAATATTTCCGCTGCCAAAAAAAAATCATTGGGGTTATGTACAAATAATATTGCTGAGTATAAAGCACTGATTCTTGGCTTGGAAGAGGCACTAAACAGGCGTTGCCGAAAATTGCGTATCTTTCTTGATTCAGAGCTTCTGGTTAATCAGATCAACGGTAAATATAAAGTGAAAAATGAGAACCTTAAGATACTGATGAATGATGTGAGAAAATTACTATCCTGTTTTGATAGTTATACTGTGGAGCATATAGATAGAAGTAAAAATCAATTAGCTGACAGGCTTGCCAATGAAGCCATTGATGAGGCGCTCTAATATATATCTAAACACGAAATTCCAAATACACAATCCTAAGCAAATTTATAAAACTAATATTGAACACGGCAGCGAACCTGATTCCCTCGGCTTACCACGGGGCAAGCGAACGAATGAGGAACATGATTGTTCCTCATTGATCGTAGATTCTTCGCAGTTTGCTGCAGAGAGTTTCAAATCCGAAACATTTTGGATATTCAGGTTTCATACTTAGGATTTCCTCATTTGATATTTGGCCTAAAATATACTAAAATACAAAACAAATAAGCTTCAATGGTTGTTTTAAGGTGTTGGAGCAGATCAGATGATCGCCGACCTGATTTTATGAGTCGGAGGAAAGTCCGAGCTCCACAGGGCAGGATGGTCGCTAACGGCGACTGGGGGTGACCCTAAGGAAAGTGCCACAGAAAATATACCGCCTGCCATTGGCAGGTAAGGGTGAAAAGGCGAGGTAAGAGCTCACCAGTTTTCCGGGTGACCGGGAAAGCTTGGTAAACCCCATCCGGAGCAAGACCGAATAGGAGAACATCAAGAGCTGCCCGCTCGACGTTCTCGGGTAGTGTCGCTTGAGGCAGCAGGTAACTGTTGTCCCAGATGAATGATCATCACCGCCTTTAGGGTGACCAGAAGGCGGCAACAGAACTCGGCTTATGATCTGGTCCGACACCTATTAAATCCATCGGACACTGGCATACAAAATAACATGATACAGTTTATTTTGCTTTTTACTATCATCCTGGGTTTGACAAGTGATGGCATTGCCTATAATGCGAATCAGTTTTTGGAAGAGGCGGATATGTATCTCAGAGATGGGCAGTATCTCGAAGCATTAAAAGCCTATCAAGACATCTCGGACCTTTCCCCTGATCCCGAAATGAAAGCCAGGGCAGAACTCAAGATGGGAGATATTTACAGCGAATTCCTGAACGATCGTGAACGGGCACTGGAAAGGTATACTGTTGTTATAAAAAAATACGGGAGCAGCAAACATGCAGCGAATGCATATTTTAATTCCGGAATGATCCTATATGAAAAAAACAGGTATAAAGATGCCCTACATCAATTCAATATGTACATCAAGAAATATCCCAACGGGTATAGAAGAGAAGCTGCAGAATTTATGGTTGAAATATGTTCGAAGCCCCCTCCCACAGTAAAACAAAAAAAAACACCTTTTAAAAAAGCAAAAGACGGGGTTATCAGAGTCTTGATTATGGCTGGTATCAGGGATGTCCATGTGGATTCGCCATCGTGGTTTGAAGTAAGAGACGGCGATGAGAGAGAAACTCTGATCAAAGTTCGAGCGGCTACCATAGGCATTTCGGGAGGAGTTATAAGGCTGAATGACAGGGAAATACCGCAGGAAAGACTGGTTATTGTTCCGTCTGATAATATGCTGAGTTTAGGGAGTGATTCATTCAAAGGTAAATTTAAGCTCCAGAGGAATACCGATGATAGGCTGGTTATCGTTCCGACTAATGACTACGATCCAGGTCTGAAAGGAAATCCTTACAGGGGGAAGATCAGGCTCCAAAAGAATAAGAGCGGCGGTATGGATGTGATTAATGTCCTGGATGTGGAAGAGTATCTTTACGGTGTCATCCCGAAGGAAATGTCTCCTCAATGGCATCCGGAGGCATTGAAGGCCCAGGCAATTGCCGCGAGGACGTTAGCCCTCGAGCAAAAGGAAAAGAGTAAAGACAGGGACTATGACATTGTTGCTGCCACTACATTCCAGGTTTATGGAGGGTCGGGGGTAGAATCGGGGAGGTCCAACCAGGCTGTGGACGAAACAAAAGGGATGGTGCTTCTTTATAACGGTCAACTTGCACTCGCGTATTTTCATGCGAACAGCGGCGGGATGACGGAAGATGCGAAACGTGTGTGGAGCACCGATGTTCCCTATCTTAAGACGGTTTGGGATGGTTATAGCATGAAGGCCCCAAATTGTTTGTGGACACTGTATCTGAGTCTCGATAAAATCAAAAATGCTCTAAATAGTAATGGCTTTGAGATAGGATCGATCGAAAAGCTTGTCCCTGTTGAAGTCAGCCCTTCGGGCAGAATAATGAAGATCAAGATATTCCATAGTGGGAAAGAGGCAATACTGAATGGTAATGACTTCAGGACCAGAATTGACCCTACGTTGATCAAGAGCACCTTATTTACAATAGTAAAGGAAGGGGATGAAATCCGCCTGGATGGACGAGGATACGGGCATGGTGTCGGTATGAGTCAGTGGGGTGCTAACGTTATGGCCAACGAAGGATATTCCTATAGTGATATCCTGAAACATTACTATCAAGGTGTGGAGATCAGATGACCTTTTGATTTTAAGTTAATCTCTAGGTCAGTCTACTACTGATTGATTTCCGAATATATTTTTTCTATAGTTTCTATAATATTGCTTGATTGAGTAATTGGCCTGCCAATGGCAATGAAGTCAGTTTCCATTCTGACTGCTTCTTTCAAGGAAGAAATTTTAACTTGATCATGTCTGTCCTGATACCATGCAGGTCTTATTCCTGAACAGATCTTCTTTAACGGGTTATCCTGGAGATAATTCAAGTCTTTGACAGAACAGAAGATATATTCGTAACTATTCATTAGAGCGATATTTGAAAAAGCCTTCACAATATCTTCTGCAGTTCTTTCATAGATCCATTTCACTTCTAAATCTGTGAAGGAAGTAAGTATCGTTACACCTGCGAGATGCTTTAAAAGACCGGCGTTCTTGGGCCTGAAGTTCGATGCGCAATGAATTGTTACGATATCTGCACCCGCATCAATCAATTTACTGATGCCGTTTTCCATTGTGGAAGGAATGTCATGAAGCTTCATGTCGGCCATAACTTTTAGCTTATATTCATTCCTCAGACGTGAGATGATATTTATGACATCACCGCTGTACAAGATGTCGCTGACCTTAATTCCCCATATCATGCCTTTATCAATGGCTTTTGAAAGGCTGCTAAACCACCCCTTTTCTTCAGCATCTTGAAAACTTAATCCGTCCACAGCCACAATGATTTTCGGAACCATAATCTTCTCCTTATTTAGTTTAAGTAATAACACTCGTTGACAAACTTCGAGAAATTTTAGGTCTAGAAAATATATCGGTATGTTTAAATATTGTCTTTAATTTCATAGTTTATTATTGACATACATGTATGCTTTACTTATAATCCACACGCAAAATACTTGTTAAATCAACGTGTTCAAATAATAATTTTTTATTATATTTCTTACAAATAAATTAATAACAATATTAAGTTGACATTTTGGGGAGTAATGTAAAATCTCTTTATTTGTAAAAATCTTTTACTCTTGAAACATATTTTTAAATAAAAAAAATACTATAAAAGATCGAATGGAGGTTACTTTACTTATTCATTAAATACAAAATAAATATGCTTACTCTCGTCCTCTTGAATTCAAATACCACTACACAAGGAATCGGGTCCAACCTATTAACCTTCAGGGTTTTGGTAAGCCCCCTAGCAAGGAAATCATGGTAACCCTATTCATGATCTACGATTTCATTATCAGTCCATTTGTAAGAGTAAGAATAATGAGACGCAGTTTAGGAAACCTAAAGTTGCTGAGGATTGAAAATTTAGACATAGGGCATAGAATGTGATCACCATGTAAAATTGGAATCCGTACACCTAATGTCAAAGTATGCAGGGTTACTAAATTGCCTCCCAGAATAAGATGAAGACGGACCGATTCTGAGGATTAAAGATTATAATTAAATGAACCGATAACTATAAGGAATATCTATGTCATTTTTTCACCAAACGTTTCAGGCAGCAAATGTTTAAAGTCTCATTCGCCGATTGATATGCAGGAAGGATTGGGGTCATCTTTATTATTGAGGGATGCCAGGGAGTCCGAAAATGAAGAACATAAAATTGGTTGTGAAAAATGATTCTATATCAGGAGACAGTGGAGAACTGAAGGAAGAATCACAAGTTTGGCCAATGGCTGGTTTGTCTGTGGGTAGTTTCATTCAATTAATTTCCATGGATCAACAAACCTGTATTTTGGAAGTTTATCACAGCATAAATAAGAAGGGAGCTTTTTATTTTATTGAAGGTTCACTTTATAATGCTATTTGCGGTGACCTTGAAGGTGAAGAAGCCGCTATGGAAATGATTTCTTGGGAGAAGGTAAGAATTAATATTAATAGTAATTTGAATATAAATGATGTTGCAAAAAAAATACAAAAGGGGCTTATGTCTCTTTTGATGGAAAGTTCGAGGCGCAAGGATGAATCGGATTGGGACCATAATCTTAAAGGGTCAGCAGAGATTACTGAAAAAGAAAAAAATGATCCCAACACTGTGGCCTTACCGTACGATAAGAAAAAGGATAGTGACGATGAAATATTTAAATTGAAGATAGATGAATGTATGGAAATATGTAAAGGGGACATCGGAAAAGCGCTAATTTCAGTGAGCGTGATGTCTATGACCGACGGAAAGGCCTTGGGTGAATATAATTCAGATCCTGAAACCGTATTTCTCTTTAATGAAATTACGAATTATATGAAAGGAATATTAGAAAAAAATTCATCTGAAGCACTGGGGAGATATTACATAGTGGATCTTTTAAAAGATAACAAAATGCTTCTTTCTCTCCTTTGCGGCAAATACGAATATCAGTGGGGCATAGTATTCGACAGTACAGAGGTGCAGCTTGGTCTTCTCTTGAACGTAATTATACCAAAAATAACCAAAGTTTTTGAAAATGCTATATCCATACCGGGGCATGGTAGTAGTTCAGGCTAAGGGGTCCATAATAAATAGAGGGCTTTAAGTTAAGTGCAGAAGAAGGCTATAATTAGCGAATGGATTTTGTCATGCATGTTTTTAAACTGCTATAATGGCAGATGAAAAGTATCTTATGTTCACTTAAGGATTTTTTATAATTCTGTCAAATTTTTAAAGGAGAAAAGAATCATGAAGGGGGGAGGATAAATTAAGGACAACGGTTGGCTTAGGTTTCGAGGAGGTTAAAACATCGTGAAAAGGAGGAAAAAAATGAACATACAGAAATTAAATGATTGTCTAGAGAACTTGAAACGAGATCTAGGAGAAGGTCTTATTGCATCAAGCATCATTACGACGTCTGATTGTCAGACGATAGCTGCGACAGAGAAATCGAGTCCTGTGACAGCCTCCATTTTTGGTGAGGTCACGAATTTTATTCAGAATGCGCTTTCGAAGGGGCCTTATCCGCAACTCGGGAAGTTTTATTATATGGATCTTGTGGGGAATAAGGGCCTTATCTTCATTCCTCTTGGTGACTACCAGTGGGGAATATCGATTGATACAAAGAAGTGCAAACTCGGGCTTCTCCTGAATATTATCTTACCTACAATGATTGCCAACTTTGAAGAGGCAGTCACATCTTAAAGACCTGAGGAGGTAGCAATGGGAGAGAAATTAGTCCGTATATTTGAGATTGTTACAGAACAAGCCGGCTTTAAAGGAAGGTTGGAGCTTGCAAACAAAGTAGGCATGACAATGGCTCAGGCCGCAGAGATGAAAGATACGGATGAGCTTGTGAAGAAATTAAAGGCTGCGGCAAGTGAAATAATCGATAAAGGATTATAATAGCTTTATAGTTAAGAAAGTTCTATAAGTAATCTAGGTATGATCCCTAGGGCACACCCAGGATCTAGTCTGAAGAAATCCTCTGGGGAATATTTGCCTATAGATTATATAGAATTGAGAAAGGTCTTTACCCATATCCTGTCTGACGCCGCTTTGTGTGGCGTAGACAGGTGGGAAGGGCTGGTAATGTAATAAGGGAACGCCGTTTTTATAAAACGGATATATAGAAGATGTATTAATAATGAAACTGTGATATGCATCTACATTACCGCGCAGCCTGCCTTTGAGCTGACATTGGATAAAGTGAGGTGCATGGTATCAGGAGACCTATCCTGAATAGATTTTCACTACTGGGTGTAAGGCAGGGTGACTATTCATGTACCGCAATCGGATAGTAAATAAAGTATGAATTTAGCACTGGGTGGGGAACAGCTCGACAAGATATATGATACCATGAAGTCGAGCCTGATTGAAATTGGTGTAGAGACTGCACTGTTACTTGACACGGCTGGAAATGTGATAACATCGGTTGATGATGGTAGTGACAGGCATGATGTGTATTCTTTAGCAGCTCTCGCTGCCGCCAATTTTAGTGCAATGCGCAGTATGGCGAAAATTGCAGGGGAGGAAGAGTTCTCGCTTCTGTTTCACAGGGGACAAAAGGAAAATATATATTTAAGTGCAGTAAGCGATGATTTTTTGTTATTCGTAATTTTTAATAATGAAATGCCTTTGGGGCTGCTCAGGTTGAAAGTTGCAAAGGTTATTGGGGAGCTGATTGGTGTATTAATCACTAATTCTTCTTTGTAAGCATGAAGACAGTGCTCTTACACTGCGAATTTATTTAATAAAAATGTTCTGGTTAGGAGGAGGGATACGATTTGGCTTTTATAAATCTGAAAGATAAGTTGATACAGGCCAAAATAGTATACTATGGTCCCGGCAAAGGCGGCAAAACGACGAATTTAGAGTACATTTACAATAAGTGTAGAGAGCAGATAAATTCTAAAATGGTTACTATAAAGACGGAAGGCGACCGGACTTTATTTTTTGACTTTTTCCCTTTTGACATAGGTAAAATAGAAGGATATGACGTAAAAATACAGTTATATACTGTACCGGGACAGGTAAAGTATAATTCAACAAGACGCCTAGTATTGAAAGGTGTCGATGGGATTGTGTTTGTTGCGGATTCTGCAGAGGAACGAAGAAATGCGAATATACTCTCTCTGAAAAATCTGCAAGAAAATCTGACCCTTTACAAAAAGAACATATTTGAAATACCCTTGATAATGCAATATAATAAAAGAGATATAGGTGAGGAAGGAATTCCTATTTTGAATTTAGAAACGATGGAGAAAGACCTTAATAGTGATTTAAAGGTGCCGTCCTTTGAAGCAAGTGCTCTGAAAGGTGATAATGTGATTCCGACCCTTAAGAAAGTAATATCGGCAACGATGGCTTCTTTGGAGAAAGAACTGAAATAGGAGCTAGGAAAATGGAAATATATAAGGAATCCCCATTCATTCGCGGCATAGAAAGCCGCCTGGATGCAATTTTCGAATCGGACAATAAGCGGCCTGAGCAGGCAGAAGCTGATATACATAATCTTAAAAAAGATGATCCCCTCAAAGAGGTAACCATCGAGCCAGATGTCTCTGATATAGGAAAAGATACCAAAAGCGATAAGGCGACAGACGCAGCGCAATCTCCATTTCTTCGCGGCATAGAAAGCCGCCTGGATGCAATTTTCGAATCGGACAACAAGCGGCCTGAGCGTGCAGAAGTTGATATACCTAATCTTAAAGAAGATGACCCCCTGAAAGAAGTGACTGTTGGCACCGACATTTCTGAAATTGACCAAGCTGATGACAAAAAGAGTTTTAAGATCGATAATGCGATAGAATCAAAGCCATCTCAACTGCTGCAAGGAATAGACAATCGCCTTGATGCCATTTTTGGGGCAGAAATTTCTGGGATGCATCATCTTGTAGAAGATCCTCTGCGAGAAGTAGCAATGGAAACTGATGTTTCTGATACGCATCAGGACAATGGTAAAACAGATTCTAAGATTGATGAGGCTATAGACATGACTGCAGAACCCTCAGTCGGTCATGAAGAAGAAAACAAAATTATCTTAGGGGATAGTAATATGCCTGATCATACAGAAGAAGCCGGTGTTCATGATATTACAGGGACTGAAAGCCTGAAGAAGACTGCAGCAGAGACTGAATCGTCAAGAGAAAGAGATAACAAGGTAGAGCGCTTTGAACAACTATTCGAAGAATTAGTTACTTCCACTTCAATATGGTATTCACCTCTAAAAGACCTGAAAAGTACGGTCCTTTCGATTGAATGGGAATTGACTGATGATATCATGGATAAATTCGATAAAGAGGTAAATAAATTAATTAACTTATTTGCAGAGGATAACATTATTATTGGGTTTCTCAGGATACTCCGCTTCTTGGGGAGATACATCAAAATAAAGGGTATTGAAGCTCATTATGTTTCTATAAAATTACTTCTTTCCATATACGATGATCTTGAAAGAGTGTTATTAACCAGAGAGATGACGGAAGAAAAGAAACAAGCAATCCTTGCTGAAAATATTGGAAAATATCGAGAATGGGTGGAAACGGTGGACCTTGCAATGCCCGGGGAAGATACATGGGCCGGAAAAGAAACGACTTCACTGGATGTGAAAAAGAGTCTTCCTGAAGGGCAAAAAATGGATGATGTAATTGAGCCGATCATTGTATCCAAAATGAAGGAGATAGCTATGGAAGAAACTGTACGTCCATCCAAAGATGAGGTAACGTCTTTAGATTCCGTCTCCGGAATGACTCCGCATGAGGCCTTTGCTTACGCTTTGGATGAAATAAAGAAAGTAATAAGTTCTGAATTCAGTGCACTAAAAGCAGAATTAAAATTGTGGAGGCAGGGCCAATAAATATAGTTGAGCCCGTCGCCACAGGTATTATCAATTATTATAAATATTGAGGTTACATAACTTTTCTAAATGAAGTCGATATAATTTCTATGGAGCGTAGAGCATGATTGTATTCTGTGAAGAATGTGGAGAAAAATATATAATAGAAAATAGTGAGATCAAAGAGAAAGTGATCATGTTCAATTGCAGGATTTGCACGGACACCATAAAAGTTTCAGTACCTGACAACATGGTTGTGGCTCCGGCGAATAATGAGGAAACCAGGAACTGACGTGATAACCTGTACCCATGTCTAATTTCATAAAGCTGAATTGAAAAACCGCTATCCAAAGAAAAGACAGCGAAATGGCCATTAAAAATGAAGCATCAGCTTTATTTCATGAAAAGCAAGATCTGGATAATTTTCTGTCAAGTTTGAAAGCCATCCGTTTGCCTGGTGATATTATGCAGGGAAGAGGTGCGGTTAATGCTGAGGCAGAAAAAAGTTCGCTGGTAGTCGGTCTGGGTAGATCGCTATATTTGATCCGTGAAAAGGAAGAAACGGACATTTTTTTATCCCATGTAATAGCCGTAAAACCTCCTGATGAAGTTATAAAAGAGAAAGCTGTACCCGTAACGGAGGCAGACGAACAGTCACCGGTATCTGATGATTTGTCAGGGTATTATAAAACAGAAGAGAGTCAGTTCCAGTCTTATAGAGAGGATCAGCCATCTGAGGATGAACAGGAGAAAATTGTAATAGCTACACGGTCAAAAGAAGATATGCAAATATCTTTCACTTTGCCTGAAGATAAGAGAGCAGCCGAGGAGAGTTCATTTGGCGATAAGGATAGGAAAGAAGAGCAGCTTCAAACAGGTGACCAAGATCGTAAGGACAAATCCGTTTTTGTGCAAGAACCGCCTGGGTTAGCTCAGGTACAAAAAGATGCAGCTCAGATGTATGATATTGCCAATGTGCCGCCGTCTGCTAAGGTTGAAATTGCGGCACAAGCCGTCATTGAGAAATCCAAACAGATCGCTAGAATTGCGCTAGAAAAACCCGCTGCGAAAAAGATTGAGAGACCGGGGAAGATAATCCCTGAACCTGCGAAAAAGAAAAGCAAACATCTCTCTTGGGGTACCAGTATGTTATTAGTCCTCTTACTGGTCGTTGTTGTCGTGATGCAGGGTTATCTTTGGATGTATCCTGAAGCGGGGTATCAAACAATAGAATGGATGCATTCTAATTTCCCCATGATGGATCAGCTTTTAGGAGTTGAGAAAGTCCAGAAGCAGGATATCATAACCGACCAGGTTGAATTCATCAACGTGAGACAGCACTTTGTAAAGAATGAATCATTGGGAAACCTCAGGGTCATAGAAGGAGAAGTTGTAAATCTAGCAGATTTTCCCATCGCAAAAATAAAGGTCATGGGTGAGCTGTTTGATTCTAATGATGCGTTGCTTGCTGCACGGATATCTTATTGTGGTAATATTCTCCAGGATGAAACGCTTAGCAGGTTCAAAGAAGAAGAAATCCGATCGATTCTATCTGTTTCTTCGGGTGGCGATTCGTTTGTCAACAAAATATTACCTAAGGGACAGATCCCGTTTATGATTGTGTTCACTCACGAACCACCGGGTGTAGCCAAAGCTACCGTTACGACCATTGGGGCTGAAAGGATTTCACCATGATGCCTTTTGAAAAAGTTCTTTCTAAGCGATAAAACCTTCAGCCTCCGTGTCGAGCTATATTTATATTTAAAAATGAAAAATCCACCTGGAACGGATTTTTGAAGATTTGCGAATGTCCCAGGTTTTTATTTATTTAATACATGCTCGGAAAACCTGCTTTAAATCAGTAAGACCTATTATGGCTTTTGATATCCCGTCCTGAAGCAGTGTCCTCATCCCTTCGGAAATGCCGTTCTCTCTTATGGTCTCAATAGTCGCACGCTTGAGGATGAGTCTTTTGTTTGCATCTGTATTGATAAGAAGTTCATGAATACCCATCCTGCCTTTATAACCTGAGTTTTCACAACTATCACAACCCTTGGGGCGGTAAAGGTTAAGACTCTTTGCGCTGGGTACATTAAGTTTGTCAAATAATTTTTTCCCATAAGCCCGAACTATCTCCTTATACTCTTCATCAGTGGGGTGATAAGCCTCCTTGCATTTCTTGCACAGCGTCCTTACCAGCCTCTGTGCCAGAATACCCAGCAGAGAATCTGAAAAGTTAAATTGATCTATTCCCATATCAAGCAGTCTGGTAACTGTTTCAGGTGCGCTATTCGTGTGTAAGGTGCTGAAGACAAGATGGCCGGTCAGTGATGCTTCAACAGCGATCTTAGCTGTTTCGTAGTCTCTCATTTCGCCGACCATGATAATATCAGGGTCCGACCTGAGGAAGGATCGCATGGCAGCAGCAAAGTCAAATCCGATCTTAGAGTGGACCTGAACCTGTCGAAGGCCGCGCTGTGTAATCTCAATGGGGTCTTCCGCCGTCCATATTTTCCTGTCCGGTGTATTTATATAACGCAAGGCTGCATGAAGCATCGTTGTCTTGCCGGATCCTGTTGGCCCGACCACTAAGATTATACCATATGGTTTTTCACATAGCTTCAGCAGCTCTTTATAATTCCTTTTGGTCAAACCTTGAGCTTCTAAAGGTATCAACTTTCCGGCCGTCAGAATACGCATCACCACATCTTCAAGATTTTCCTGCGTCGGCATAGTGGCGACGCGGAGTTCTATTGCCTTCCCATCCGGACGATTCATTTTTATCTTACCATCCTGCGGTAGTCTTCTGACGGTTATGTCGAGAGCTGCCATGATTTTAATCCTGGAAACCAGAGCGGCTCTGAAGCTGTAAGGTACGGTCATGTGAGGAATACAGGTGCCGTCTATTCTGTAGCGGATTCCCACATTTCCCGCGTCCGGGTCTGGTTCAATATGAATGTCCGAGGCACCTTTTTCAAACGCTTCATTTATTATCTTATTCACGAGCTGGATGACTTCATTGTCTGACTCTTTAATGAATGCTTCTTTAATGGCAGCTTGTCTGGCTGCGCCGAGAGATTCCGTGATTACCTTACTTTCAAGTTCCTTGGCCTCTTGATCCGCCTCGTCAATGACTTCACTTTCAGTGACAAGCTGCATCATATCTTCTTCTGAATCTTTAATGATCGCCTCACCATCAACTTGGATTTCATCACTGTCATATTCTTCCGAAGCATCACTTTCATCTGGTTCGGGCTCATAAGCGTGATTAATGAATCTTATAATGTCTTCAGGGAGGGCGACGTCATATTTTACGTCCGACGAATTTAAGGCACTTTCAATAATTTTCCTTTTCTGCAAATCGTGAGGGTCTTCAACAATGACATGGGTGAATCCGCCAACTTCCTCAAACGGGATCCAAAGGTTACGGAGCAGGTGGCTTTTTTCTAGTTTTTCTAACAAATAACCAGGAATTGTGGCTTGACGATTGAACTGAATAAATCTGCATTTATAATATATTTCCAGTGATTTTCGGATGTCATCCCTTGAGATATGATATTTTTTCATTAAAATCACCTCAAGGGCTTCTTTTTTGGCCATTGCTTCACTTCTGGCTTTTTCCAGCTCCTCTTCAGTGATTAAATCTTGACTGATTAGGTACCCAAATTTTGTCTCTTTCTTTTTTGGCGGTTCTTCTTTTCGGTGTTTATGGAAGGCGGCGCCTAATGCTTCAGAGATTTCGAGGAGCATAACAGGTTCTTCCTCGGCGAATTCGCCTGTAGGGTCTGTTTTGTTGATTATCTGGATAACACCCATTAACTCAATATTATATGTAATAGGCACAGCCATGACTTGCTTTGTTTGATTCCCCAATTTTTTGTCAGTCGAGGCATCGAATGTCAAATCATTGTCAATACTTTTCAGCTCTTCTTTATTATTGACATTGGCAATAGTGACCGAATTTCTGGTTGTAGCGACATAACCCGGAATACTTTTTTTATCGATAGGCAATCTTATTTTTTCTGACTTGTTTCCTTCAGGACCAATAGAGTAGATATCCTTTTTTGACCGGTCCACTGCAAATATGTTAACTGACTGGACTTTAAAAAGATCTAAAATATGGTCCTTCGTATCCATGAACATCTGGTTTAAGTTCTCAGATGCATTTATTGACTCTGTGATCTCCTGCAATAGTTCTTGTACGCGCTGGAATTCTTGAAGTTCCGAAATTTCACCAAACTCATTAACGTCCATTTTGTTACTCCGCTCATCATGTACTTATGAAAAGTCACGATATCTAAAAAATAATCTGCTCCTAATTATACTCTTTCACGAAAAGGCATGCAGGTATAAGCCTCTGCGGTCACACTTGGCAGCTTTGATGTCTATGGTGATGCCCCATAATATGGTATTTACATGCAATAAATGTGCGCAATCTTTTAAAATGTATGCTTTTTTTATTAAAGCTGGCATTCTAAGTCAAGATTTTTATGAGTATGGAGATTGGAATGGTGGGAAATGTTCTCTCATGTTTATCTATCTTGCACTTCCGCCCTTTGCCTTTCGGTACCAGTCTATTGTTCTTTTCAGTCCATCTCGAAGACTTGTTTTTGCCGTGAATCCAAATTCCTGAAAGGCCCTCGTAGTATTCAGCATTCGGCGCGGCTGGCCGTTGGGTTTACTCTCATCCCATATGATTCGGCCCTGAAACCCTGTCAGTTCAGTAATCAATTCAACCAGGTCTCTAATCGATACCTCGCATCCGGTTCCAATATTGACGGGGTCATTCTTATCGTAGGATTCAGTTGCTAAAACGATTGCCTCAGCAGCATCTTCAGCATAGATAAATTCACGTGTAGCCCGACCGCTTCCCCAGACTATGATCTCTTTTTCATTATTCATTTGTGCGTCAATGCATTTTTTTATCAGCGAAGGAATAACATGGGAGGATTGGGGATCGAAATTATCGCGAGGTCCGTATAAATTGACGGGAATGAGAAAGATAGAATTGAAGCCGTACTGCTGACGATAAGCCTGAGATTGCACAAGCATCATTTTCTTTGCTAGACCGTAAGGTGCATTCGTTTCTTCAGGATAACCGTTCCATAGATCATCTTCCCTGAAAGGAACAGGTGTGAATTTCGGATATGCGCAGACGGTACCTATAGCGACAAATTTCTCAATGTTTCTCAAGTAGCCTTCGTGGATGAGTTGAGCGCCCATAATCAGGTTTGCATAAAACAGTGTGGCGGGATTCTCTCTGTTGTAACCTATGCCCCCCACTCTGGCTGCCAAATGTATGACGATATCCGGTTTCCTGTCAGTGTACATCTGTCTTATGTTGACCGAATCTGTCAGGTCATAATCGGATGAACTTATGGCATCTATGTGGTTACAACCGTACTCTCTGAGCTTATTAACCAGGTGATGACCTAGGAAACCCGTGCCGCCGGTAACCGTTATTCTCTTATTCTTTAATGACATCTATTTATCCATTAACTCAGAAGAAATAGATTTAGTTATATGTGTGGGTTCATATTCGTCATATTAACGTATATCGCACTTCACATACCCTGCGTCTCTCAACGTTTTTTCTTTGTTTGCTAATTCCATATCGCATTCGATCATCATGTCAATTAATGATTCAAAATTCATCTTCGGTTTCCATCCGAGCTTTTTTGCCGCCTTTGTAGCGTCTCCCAATAGGATGTCGACCTCCGTTGGTCGAAAATACTTTGGATCAACGACAACGTGTTTTCTGTAATCAAGGCCGAGCTTCTGAAAGACCCTTTCGGCGAATTCCCGCACTGAATGGGTTTCTCCCGTTGCAATCACATAATCATCGGGTTCATCCTTTTGCAGCATTAGCCACATGGCGGTCACATAATCACCGGCAAAACCCCAGTCTCTCTTCGCTTCCAGGTTTCCGAGGTAGAGTTTGTCCTTGAGACCCAGTTTAATCTGTGTGGCTGCGCGGGTAATTTTCCTGGTCACAAAAGTTTCACCACGGCGGGGAGATTCATGGTTAAACAGGATGCCGTTGCACGCAAAAATCTGATATGCCTCCCGGTAATTCCGCACCATATGGTAGGAATAAACCTTTGCGGCTGCATACGGACTCTGCGGCTGAAAAGGGGTTGATTCATTTTGAGGCGTCGGGGCTGAACCAAACATCTCGCTCGATGAGGCCTGATAGAATCTTGTCTTGATACCGGTTTTGCGAATGGCTTCGAGCAGCCGGAGCGTTCCCAGACCGGTAACGTCGCTTGTGTATTCCGGCATATCGAAGCTTACCCGGACATGGCTCTGCGCGCCCAGGTGATATATCTCGTCAGGTTTTATAGTGTGCAACAGATCTGTCAGCTGTCCTGATACGGAGAGATCGCCATAGTACAGGTATACGCGAGCATTGGGGTCATGAAAGTCCTTGTATAAATGGTCAATGCGGTCTGTGTTGAAGGTGCTTGACCTGCGAATGAGTCCATGAACTTCATAGCCTTTGTCCAGCAGCAACTCTGCCAGATAAGAGCCGTCCTGCCCTGTAATACCTGTTATAAACGCCTTTTTCATTACATTGCTCCTCAGATATTATAATACTCTCTGTACCATTTCAAAAACTGTCTGATACCGTCTTCTATGGATGTCACCGGTTTAAAACCAACATCTCTCATAAGATCGTCTATATCGGCAAAGGTTTCCAGTACGTCACCGGGCTGCAGGGGAAGCATGTTCATTTTTGCCTTCTTGCCTAAATGTCTCTCCAGTATATGTATGAATTCAAGGAGCCCTACGGGGCTGTTATTGCCTATATTATAGATCTTATACGGGGCAAAACTCGTAGCAGGGTCCGGGCGGTCGCCATGCCAGTCCGGGTTGGGCTTCGGGATTTTATCCGCGATTCTAATTACACCTTCCACGATATCATCGATGTAGGTAAAGTCTCTCTGCATTTTACCATTGTTAAAAACATCGATGGTCCTGTCTTCCAGGATGGCCTTAGTAAACAGAAACAGAGCCATATCCGGTCTGCCCCAGGGCCCGTAGACCGTGAAGAATCTCAAACCCGTGCAGGGAAGCTTGTATAGACACGCGTAAGAGTGCGCCATCAGTTCATTGGCCTTTTTCGTGGCTGCATAGAGGCTGACCGGATGATCCACGTTGTGGTGTACGGAAAACGGCATAAGCGTATTGGCCCCATATACTGAACTCGAGGAGGCAAAAATTAAGTGTTGGCAATTCGAGTGCCTGCACTCCTCGAGGACATTTAAAAAACCGACCAGGTTACTGTTCAGGTAGGCATAGGGGTTTATAAGTGAATATCTGACCCCGGCCTGCGCCGCCAGATGGATAACGATCTCAGGCTCATTTTTCTTGAAAAGTAATGTGGTCTGTTCCTTATCTGCGATTTCTGTTTTTATAAAATGGAAATTCTGATTGTCTGTCAGAAGGTTCAGTCTCGCCTTCTTCAAATTGACATCATAGTAGTCATTTAAATTGTCTGCACCTACCACAGACTGACCAGCCTTCAGGAGACGTTTTGCTAAGTGAAACCCGATAAAGCCGGCTGCGCCGGTGACGAGGATTTTTTTCATTTTCCTAACCTTCTTGGCTCTGACATCAGTTCTTGAATTCCTTCCCCTGTGAAAATCCGTCTATAGGGCATTCAGTGTCTCCGAACATGCATCGAGTGTCTTTTCAATATCTCCATCCGTATGGGCAAGTGAAAGAAAAGAAGCCTCAAACTGAGAAGGCGCTAGGTAGATATGACGCGATAACATACCCTTAAAATAACGCGCATATAGTTTCGCATCACTTTTTGCTGCGGAGGTGAAATCAAAAACCTCTTCTTTGGTGAAAAACACTGTAAACATCGAGCCCGACCGGTTGATACGGACAGGTATATTCTTATGATCAAACAGCTTCTGTAATTCCCCGCAAAGGTAAGATGTGAGATGATCTAGGCCGACATATTGCCCCGGATTTTTTTTGAGAATGCTGAGAGTAATAATGCCTGCTGAAATGGCCACCGGATTTCCCGAAAGAGTACCTGCCTGGTAGACAGGACCTGATGGTGCCAGCTTCTCCATAATATCCCGCTTACCCCCAAAAGCACCGACGGGAAGACCGCCGCCTATGATCTTCCCCAGGCAGGTTATATCCGGTTCAATCCCGGCGAGGTTTTGATAACCTCCGTATGTCAATCGGAAGCCTGTGATTACTTCATCAAAGATGAGAAGTACGCCACGCCGGCGGGTAATATTTCTGAGTGTCTCCAAAAATCCTGCTCGTGGTAAAACAACACCCATATTCCCTGCCACAGGTTCTATGATAATGCAGGCCAGATCGTCTCTATGCATATCAATTGCGGATATAACGGCCTCGATATTATTGAAGGGCAGCGTAATGGTCTTTTCCGCCAATCCTCGGGGAACACCTGGACTTCCCGGGATGCCCAGTGTTGCCACACCGGAGCCGGCTTTTACCAATAGCGAATCAGCATGGCCGTGATAGCATCCGTCGAATTTAATGATTTTCTCTCTGCCTGTGTACCCACGTGCAAGCCGGATGGCGCTCATTGCCGCTTCCGTTCCGGAACTGACCATCCTTACCATGTCGATGGAAGGGAAGGCATCGACTATCAATTTTGCCATCTCTATTTCCAATTCGGTAGGAGCGCCATAACTGGTTCCCTTTTCCGCTGCTGCCTGAATAGCATGAATGACCTGGGGATGGCTATGTCCCAAGATCATGGGTCCCCAGGAGGATACATAATCGATATATTCCTTTCCCTCGACATCGCAGATCTTGGAGCCGGATGCACTGCTGATAAATACGGGTGTCGAGTCAACAGACTTGAAGGCCCTAACCGGGCTGTTTACACCCCCGGGAATGTATTTGCCGGCTTCTCCGAAGAGAGCCTCGGAAGATTTATTCGGCATCTGTGAAATACTCCATGCTGTTTTTTTTATATTCTTCCTCGCTTGCGAGAACCTTGAAGTCTTTGATGCCCGTCGCCCGCGAGAGTTTCTTTAGAATGCTCTCCTGATTTTCTTTTTGAAAATGAATCATCGTGAAGATGTTGTATTTCCCTTCGAAGGGAGGGACTCTTTCGTAACAGTGGGTCACCTCGGCAAATGAAGCCAGAATACTACCGACAGATTTACATTTTTCCGAGGGCACAGCCCAGATCACCATGGCATTGTGCCTGAAACCTGCCTTCTGATGTCTTAAAATGGTGCCAAATTTTCGGATGCTGCCCTTCTCCATCAAACCCTGAATTATCGAGAGGACTTCCTCTTCGGAAGTGAATGCTTGTTCCGCAATGCTCTTGAAGGGTCTTTTACTGAGAGGGGTATCTTGCTGAATGAGTTTAGAAATCCTTTTTTCCATTTCTGACAACATTGTGGCAATCTTATATCAGTTTTATCTTCCTTATTCCAGTGGCAAGGAATGCTTCGAACGCAGAGACTTCTTTTCCGACTGCATATGCTTGAGCATCAAGATCTTTTCCTTGGCGCGCCTGGAGCGGCGGCGCTTCTGCCGCTTTATCTTTTCAATGCGATCCCTGTCCGCCTGTGCTAATCCTTGTTGAATCCTTTCAATCCTGTCCAGAAGCAAGCGCCTTGCCAGAAAGCGGTTCAATGCCTGAGACCGTGACTGCTGGCATTTGACCGACAAACCCGATGGTATGTGGACAAGATGAACGCACGAGGCTGTCTTATTAACTTTCTGCCCGCCCGGACCGGATGATCTCACGAATGTCTCCCGAAAATCAGTTTCCATAACGCCAAGACGTTCCATGCGCTCGTTTAGGGATTTTTCTTTTTCCGGGGATACATTAAACAGACTCATAATCTTTATATAACAAACTCTACTACATCACCTTCCTGAAGAACATAATCCCTTTGAATCATCTGACCGTCACGGACTGCTTTACCCCATGCTTTGGCATATTTCAATTTATTTACAAAGTCGTTGTGGATCTTGCCGCCCAAATATTCCAGGTTACTCCCGATGGGGAGGACAAAGGGGGCCATTTTATCCGCCTCTCTGCCGGGCGGTTTGGTATAAACACGGATAATTCCGGAGAGTTCATAAAGTTTGTCCAGGAATGTCATGATATTCCTGCAGGTACGGGTCGAAATATCCATGCAGGGTAATCTGATGCCGGAGAGTTCCAAAAAAATATCCAGGTCTTCTTTATCTTCAGGTCTATCAATTTTGTTCACTACGACAAGCATTTTCTTGACCTTAGGGGGTTTTCTCAAATCTTCGGGTATGTTGCATGTTTCGGAATAAATGCGAAATGAATGGAGAATTGCAAGGGTATCCTCGAACTGCTGTATAGCGTCGGCAGAGATATCCAACAGAATAATGACAATATCGGCTCGACGGATCAGATCAATTAAACCGGGTTCCGTGTAATCCCTTGTAAGGGGCGGTGTATCTATGAGCTGAAACTGGATGTTTTCATATTGAGCCATTCCCGGTGTGGGTTTATGGGTAGTATGAGGAAAATCTGCTACTTCCGGTGAGGCATTCGTTATTAACTTAACAAGAGATGATTTGCCCGTATTAGGCGGACCGATGATGACAATTTGGCTAGCTCCCTCTTTTTCAATGTCATAAGCGGTTTTTTGTCTGGCGGCCCCCTTTTTCTTCTGCGCCTGATCTTTCAGTTTTGAGATGCGTTCGCGCAGCATGGCCTTGAGCTTGTCCGTCCCCTTGTGTTTCGGCATGATGGCAAGCATCTCTTCCAGGGCATCGACTTTCTCTTCCGGTGTCTTCGCTTTCCGGAATCTCTCTTCCGCTTCGAAATATTGCGGGGGCAGATTAGCCGGCATGGCCTTTTATTTCCTCAGATAAGGTTTAGTTGTGAACAAGTATTTTCGAACTCAATAATGAAAGTCAAGTTGAATTTATTAAAAATCATGATATTCTACATACATTGAACTTGATAAGGCAATATAGCTTAAATGACTGTTGATATACAGGAACGTTATAATTATAATTACTTCAAGGTAAAATGATATATGTTCAGCGCCCATCTGATCAATGATCCCTTTGGTGATCCGGGGGTATATGTCGAATTCAAGTATCGGCACCAGGCGCTCCTATTTGACTTGGGTGATATTCATAATCTGAGTCCGAGAAAGCTGCTCAAGATCAATCACATCTTTGTTTCTCATACTCATATGGATCATTTCATAGGGTTTGATTATCTGCTGCGTGTATGTTTAGGTCGCGACTGCCATATTTCAATCTTTGGTCCCCCCGGCTTCCATCAACAGGTAGAAAATAAAATTAACGCCTATACGTGGAATCTTGTGGAAAATTACACGAACGATTTTGCTATTCACGTTATGGAGGTTCATCCGGACTATAAACTGCTCAGAAGCTATCACTGCCGGAAGGCTTTTAAACCTGAAATCGATGTTGTGAATGAGACCTTTAACGGGACCCTTGTAGAGGATGGTTTCTTTTCAGTCAAAGGGGAATTTCTTGATCACAAGATTCCCTGTCTTGCATACAGTTTCGAGGAAAAAAACCGTATCAACATCAAAAAAAATGTTCTGCAGGAAATGGGGCTTCCGGTTGGGGCTTGGCTGATGGACCTAAAGGATCGTATTCTTAGCGGCGATCCAGATGACACCCCCATACGTGTTTGGCGGAAACATGGAAAGGAAGAGACGAGAGAAAAGTTTATCCCTCTCGGTGAATTAAAGGCGACAATTGTGAAAGTAACGCCCGGCCAAAAGGTTACATATATTACGGACGCTGTCTATAATGAAGACAATGCCCGAAGGATTACAGAACTGGCACAAGGTTCAGATTTGATGTTTATAGAAGCAACGTTCCTTCATGAGGATGCTGATAAGGCTGCACAGAAGTATCATCTCACAGCTTTACAGGCTGGAATGCTGGCCCGAAGGGCGGGAGTTAAGAGGATTTCACTGTTTCATATTTCGCCTAAGTACAAAGGGTCAGGGGAACTCCTGTTCGAGGAAGCGATGAAGGCATTCAATGGATGAGCACTTGCTGAAGTCAGCCTTCAGTATTGAAAGGCCTGTTGTTAGATCTTTTTGATCTGAAAGCCCTCTAGCTTGATGGCAACCGATCTCTGAAGGAGTTCTATGGATATGACAAAGAGTTCTTTATTATAGTCTGTACTGACAACCACTCCTTCAATACCGGTGAAAGGTCCGTCAACGATCAGGGCCGGTTCCCCGACCTTGGGGTACTGGATTTGCTGAACCTCTACTTTGGACTGGATTATTCTCTGGATTGCCTCTATTTTGGCGTCGGGAACCGGTATCGGCTCAGATCCCGTCGGCTTTCCAAGGATTCTGACCACCCCGAATGTCTTAAGGACATTCAGCTTAGTCTGACTGTCCAAGGAAAAAAGTTCCACAAATAGATACCCCGGGAACATGGGGATCATGATCTTCTTTCTCCTGTCCTTTCGCTGACTCCATACCTCTATTTTGGGGAGGAATGTGTGAACTGATTTCTGTATAAGACCGGTGTAAACCATGTCTTCATGTCTGCTTCGCGTATGTACTGCGTACCACGGCATGAAAGGTTCCTCGTGTAAGGGTATATTTTTATGCAGCAATTAAGTTGAGTCTCTCAGATATAATAATCGTTATATTTTTTCAATGGTGAAATCATGCTGAAATTGAGAATCTCCGGTATTGCGCTTTCCCTCGGTGAAAGTGAAGATTTACTAAAGGGGAAAACGGCATCTGTCATCGGTATTCCGGAGGAATCAATTTCATCTCTCAGAGTGATTAGAAAGTCGATTGATGCGAGGAGAAGGAGAAAACCGCATTTCGTTTATTCTGTGGATGTGTCCGTCACGCATAGGATTGATTTGCCGGTAAGGGTGGGCAGGGATGTAAATGTAGAAGTATTGAAAGAAGCGCAACCGCTGCGCCATCCTGCAAAAATAAAATCCGGTAAAAGGCCCATCATCGTCGGATGCGGCCCTGCTGGTCTCTTTGCGGCGCTTACCATGGCAGGGAGGGGGATTCCTCCGCTCCTCCTCGAAAGGGGTAAGCAGATCCTCGAGCGCATTGCTGATGTCCATGCCTTCTGGGAGAAGGGAATCTTGAATACGGAGAGTCATGTGCATTTCGGGGAGGGCGGCGCCGGCACATTTTCCGACGGCAAGCTGACAAGCCGGGTCAGGAATCCATATGCAGAATTGGTCAAAAAGAGCTTTGTTGATGCAGGGGCACCTGTTGAGATTCTGACTGACTCAAAGCCCCATATAGGGACGGACAGGTTGCGGGGAGTCGTTGTTAACCTCAGGAAGAAGCTTCTGGATCTCGGCTGTGAAGTTCGGTTTGAATCAAGGGTTACAGATTTTTTGATTCAAGGTGACAGGGTAGAAGGAGTGATCGTCAATGGTAAGGAGGAGATAAAAACAGACCATCTGATTCTTGCTGCCGGACAGAGCGCGGAAGACACATACATCAAGCTTTGCGGACATGGCGTGCGTCTTGAGTCCAAACCCTTTGCCGTCGGTCTCCGTGTTGAACACCCTCAGGAATTGATCGATGCTGTACAGTACGGCAAATGGCGCGGTCATCCTGATCTGCCGCCGGCAGAGTACTTTCTGACAGCAAAGCTTGCCGATGTCAACCGATCTGTTTATACATTTTGCATGTGTCCCGGCGGCTCCGTCATCGGATGCAGTTCGGATGAGGGCGGAGTGATCACCAACGGCATGAGCCGCTACCGGAGAGCGAGTCCGTATGCTAATAGTGCTGTTGTGGTTACTGTTTGCATCGAAGATTTCAACGATATAGCACCTAGTCCCCTTTGTGGTCTCATCTTCCGGAGGCATTGGGAGGAGAAGGCCTTTGTCCTGGGTGGAGAAAATTATCACGCCCCCGCACAGCGTCTGATTGATTTCTTACAGGATAAAATTGGCGATCTTCCAGGATCGACCAGTTTTTTACCAGGCGTTAGCGCTGTGTCTCTTCGTGAGGCCCTGCCGGGATTTGTGATTGACGCCCTGAAGCGGGGAATCACACAGTTTGATCGGAAGATGCATGGATTCGTTACGGAGGAAGCAACTCTTATCGGCGTTGAAACCAGGACATCATCGCCGGTGAGAATAGTGAGAGGTCCGGATGGTCAGAGTATAAACGTAGGCGGGCTCTATCCCTGCGGTGAAGGGGCCGGTTATGCAGGCGGGATTATAAGTTCCGCCCTGGACGGGATCAGGGTTGCAGAGAAGGTTGCAGTCTGAGGTCATTTCTCAATTCTTCCATCAATTATCAGGTCATTATCCTTCCTGAGGATTTTTTCGTTGATGAGTTTAAGCGATTCGTCCATGCTTTGTATTCCCAGATCGCCGACCGCTTCAACTCCCTTTCCCACGATCTTCGGGGCGACAATGATCACCACCCTGTCAGCCAGTCTCCCCCTTAAAATGGATGTGATGATGGCTGATCCCCCTTCGACCAGGACAGATGAGATTTTTCTTTTCCCCAGTTCAGCGAACAGTTTTGTCAGATCGACACGATGATTATCATCCTCTTCAACGGCCACTATCTCTATGCCCGCAATTTTCAGCCTGGCGCCTTTTTCATGGCTGGCACGAACCGTGGTTGCGATGATTGTCTTTGCCCGTTCTTGATTTTTTAAGACCTTGGCATGTAATGGTATACGTAGCCCAGAATCAATGACTATTCTAAGAGGATTTCTACCCCTGACCAAGCGCACTGTCAGCTCCGGATCATCCTTGAGCAAGGTGTCGATTCCGACCATGATGGCGTCATGTGAGCTCCGCAGTGTATGGGCAAATTTGAGCGACTTCTCCGAACTGATCCACCGGGAATGGCCTGCCGACGTGGCAATTCTCCCGTCAAGCGTCTGGGCATACTTTAGAGTTATAAAAGGAATTCCCGTCCTGATGAATTTAAAAAACCTTTCGTTGATTTTCTTGCATGATTCTTCCAAGACACCTAAGGTCGTCTCTATGCCGCTCTGCTTGAGGGCTTTGATACCTCCACCAGACACCAAAGGATTGGGATCAGAAGTCCCTATAACTACTCTCGCAGGTCTGCAGGCAATTATCCTTTCAGTACAGGGGGGCGTCTTCCCGTAATGGGTGCATGGTTCGAGATTTACATAGATTGTCGCGCCTTCGATTGTTTCATTTGCATTGTTGATAGCGTTGATTTCGGCGTGGTTTCCTCCGAATTCTTTATGATACCCCTCTCCGATTATTCGGTTATTTTTAACAATAACGGCGCCAACCATGGGGTTAGGACTGACCCAGGCTTCACCTTTTTTTGCCAGATTGATGGCACGTGTCATGTAGAATTCGTCCATAGTTAAACAAGCTCCAATTGATAAATATTCTGTTCTTTATACCACGACTGTCATTGATGTAAAGGGTGAACAGCAATAGAATGTTTATGTTGTTGATGAGTTTTTTATGTGGTATAGGAAAGCGCAATTGCCGCGCAGTTTCATGATGATTATTATTTCAATAGGTTGAACGGGCATTGCGCCCATCCAATCTAACAAGGAGAAAGAGGCATGAAAGGTGTCGTTCTAGCAGGAGGTTTGGGTAGTCGAATGTACCCCCTCACCAAGGTTACAAATAAGCATCTCCTCCCTATTTACAATGAACCCATGATTTATTATCCCATAAAGACATTGGTAAATGCCGGTATCGATGAGATCCTGATCGTAACAGGCGGTAATAATGCCGGTGAATTTCTCAGACTTCTCGGGAACGGCAGTGAATTTGGACTTAAACATCTCAATTATACATATCAGGAAGGTGAAGGGGGTATCGCAGCGGCACTGAGTCTTGCAGAGCACTTCGCCGACAACGGGAAGATTGTCGTTGTTTTAGGAGATAATATTATTGAGAAGAACATAAGGAAGGCCGTTGAATATTTTAAAAAACAGAAAGATGGGGCAAGGATGATTCTGAAAGAAGTGCCCGACCCCAAGAGATTCGGCGTTCCCGTTTTTGATGGAGACAGAATTATCCGTGTGGAAGAAAAACCGTCCAAACCTGCTTCGCAGTATGCCGTTATCGGTATTTATATGTATGACAGGAGAGTCTTTGATTTTATCAAAACCCTAAAGCCGTCGCAGAGGGGGGAATTGGAGATTACCGACGTTAATAATTTTTATATCAATGAAGGAGAAATGGAATGGGATGTCCTTGACGGCTGGTGGAGTGATGCAGGGACGTTTGAATCGCTTCAATATGCAG
This sequence comes from Syntrophales bacterium, assembly GCA_035542475.1. Taxonomy (GTDB): domain Bacteria; phylum Desulfobacterota; class Syntrophia; order Syntrophales; family UBA2185; genus DATKLL01. The sequence goes on along the minus strand of DATKLL010000170.1, from coordinate 11,350 downwards.
GAAATATGGTGGCTAAAACGGGAGCGAACAAGTTATGATTAAAGGAGTCATGGTCAAAAAGCTTAAGGTCATACCGGACGAGCGGGGCAGATTAATGGAGATACTGCGTAATGACGATGAGATGTACCAAGAATTCGGCCAGGTATATATGACAACCGCTTACCCGGGAGTAGTGAAAGGCTGGCACTATCATAAAAAGCAGTATGACAACATGGCCGTTGTGAAGGGTATGATGAAGATAGTCCTTTATGATGGGAGATCGGATTCTTCAACACATGGTGAAATAAATGAATTTTTCGCGGGTGAGCATAATCCTATTCTGGTGCACATTCCACCCTATGTCTATCACGGGTTCAAGTGTATTTCTGCGGAAGAAGCAGTAGTCGTCAATACTCCTACGGAAGTATACAATTATGCGGACCCGGACGAATTTAGGGAACATCCACACGATAACAATATACCTTATGAATGGGATCGAAAAGACGGCTGATGACAGGACAACTTATGATACACTGCTGTAGATAGGTTTTCATGGACTTATTCTGGGGGACCTTTTTTACTGTTGCCGGTGCCGCCATTGGGAGTTTTCTCAATGTTTTAATCTATCGTATTCCCGAAGGTCAATCCATCATCTTTCCATCTTCACGTTGCCCGAAATGCACGCACAGTATCCGCTTTTACGATAACATCCCCATAATCAGCTACCTTGTCTTGAGAGGAAGGTGCAGGGATTGCCATGAAAAGATTTCTTTCCGGTATCCCTTTGTGGAAGCGACTACGGCGCTCCTATCGATGTTTTTGTTCTGGAAATTTGGTCTCAGCGCTAAATATCTATTTTCGTTTGTATTTACATGTGTATTAATAGTCATCACATTTATTGATCTTGATCACCAGATTATTCCCGATGTTATTACATTACCGGGGATCCCCCTTTTTTTTCTGATCGCCATTTTCTTTATGGGCATTCCCGTGCTGGAGGCGCTCCTGGGAATTTTAATAGGCGGTGGATGCCTGTTTGCCATTGCTTTCTTTTATGAAACCATAACAAAGATAGAAGGAATGGGGGGAGGGGATATTAAGCTGTTGGCCATGATTGGAGCCTTTTTAGGATGGAAATCACTTTTTTTCATCCTGTTTGTCGGCTCTTTGCTGGGTGCTGTTGTGGGTATCTCTGTGATGGTCGCCAGGGGTAAGGATATGAAACATGCGGTACCTTTCGGCCCGTTTTTATCTATTGCCGCCGTTTCCTATCTTTTTGTAGGCATTGATGTTATCAATTATCTATATTTCCGCAATTGACGTTTTTCATCAAAATGTCTTGACTTAAAAATCATATAAATATACTGTACCTGACAAACGAAATCCTGTTGTATAAACACTGAGGTTGGCTATATTGCCAACTTTTTTTAATAGTGCAAACACCATAATTTTCTTCCATTCTTGCCCTCATGTTAAAAGGATGTTTGAATGATGAAGCACTTTTTCCAAGATGGCCTATTTGAGGATAGATGAAGCACAGACTACAAAGTTTACTGGATAAATCATTAAGAGCCTGTATCGATAAAGGGTTGATAGAGACAGAAGCGATTCCGTCTATAGAAGTTGATATACCCAAAGATACGGCCCACGGTGATTATGCCTCCAATGTGGCGATGGTGCTGGCTTCCCGCGCCATGAGGAAGGTGCCTCCCCGCAGGATTGCAGAATTCATTTCTGAAAATATCCGGGATTGTGAAAATTTTCTTGAAAAAGTGGAGATTGCAGGTCCTGGGTTTATGAACTTTTTTATAAAAGAAAATGTATGGGCTACATTTCTTGAAGATGTCGATAAGCTGGGTAACCGTTATGGTGCTTCCGAGTACGGAAGAGGCGGGAAGACTCATATCGAATTTGTCAGTGCCAATCCCACGGGGCCGCTTCATATAGGTCATGCCCGGGGAGCTGTTGTTGGTGATGTTATTGCGAATATCTTAGAGGCATCAGGGTTTTCGGTTTTTCGTGAGTATTATATCAATGATGCAGGCAACCAGATGAATAATCTGGGAAAGTCGGTCCTGTTTCGCTATCTCAATCTTCTTGGTGAGAATATCGAGTTTCCTGAAGGCTGTTACCAGGGAGACTATATCAAAGACTTGGCAAGAAATATTATTGCCAAGGAAGGAGACATCTATCGCACAAAGAATAAGGAAGAAGTCATTCGCATATTTACCGACTATGCTGCGAGTGCAATTCTGAATGAAATCAAGGATGATCTGATGGCTTTTGGTGTGGTTTTTGATAATTACTTCAGCGAAAGAAATCTATATCAAGAAGATCAGGTAGGGAAGTTGCTTGCTGAACTCGAAGAAAAGCAATTCATTTACCGTGATGGAGAAACCGTCTGGTTCAAGACAACCGATTTTGGAGACGAGAAAGACAGGGTTGTAGTCAGAAAGAATGGAGAGCCAACCTATTTTGCTGCCGACATAGCATACCATCATGATAAGTACATCCGTGGCTTTGATACGCTTATAGATATCTGGGGGGCGGATCATCACGGATACATACCTCGGATGGTCGCATGTGTTGAGGCCCTTGGTCATGATAAAGATTCTCTAAAAATAGTTCTGGTTCAACTCGTGAATCTGCTGCGAGGTGGAAAACCTGTCCCAATGTCGACACGTGCCGGCGAGTTTGTGACGCTGAAAGAGGTGGTAGACGAAGTGGGAAAAGACGCGGCAAGATACAATTTCCTCATGAGACGGTCAGATAGTCACCTTGATTTCGACCTAGAACTTGCAAAAAAACAGTCAAATGAGAATCCAGTCTATTATGTGCAGTATGCTCATGCAAGAATATGCAGTATAATGCGTAACGCCGATGAGCAGAACCAAAAAGTACCAGGGTATGATGAGGTGAATTTGAGTTGTCTGAAACTTCCGGAGGAGTTTGATTTGATTAAAGCCGTCACCAGGTTTCCAGAAGTGACCGAAGGCGCAGCACTGGCCCTGGAACCTCACCGTCTGACTTTTTACCTAAATGAACTTGCGGCCATCTTTCATAGCTACTATAACAAATACAGGGTTTTGTCTAATGATGAGGAATTGAGCAGGGCGAGGCTTTTTTTAATAAAATCCGTTCTTACTGTATTGAGGAATGCCCTGAAATTACTGGGTGTCTCAGCACCGGAACGAATGTAGACTCAGAAGAAATAAATGTCATCCAAGAATGTTCGAACATTTGAGCTGAAGCTTGGTAAAAGGGCGTTGGTCCTGTTTATCATCGGAATGTCCTGTTTACTTTTTATTGTTTTTCTTTTCGGTGTAACGGTCGGTAAAAATATTGATACCTATCCTGAAAAATTTGCACGTGGTATTCCAGGCATGATTAAAGAAAAACTCGGCTGGTCTTCAAACAGAACGGATACTGCGGAAACCGTTAGTGAACCATCAAAGGAGTATGCGAAGTCGGGTGGCGAGGAGAAAATTGCAGAAGAAAAAAAAATATCTGTAACAGCCCCTGTCGCGACAGAAGAAAAACAGCCTGCAATTCAGGCTCTGGTATCTACACAAGAAAAAAAGCCATCGTTATCATCTGCTCCCGAACAGCCTAAGAAAAAGACACAGCAATTGGATGAAAAATATCTGATTAATGTTGTTTCTTATAAAGAAAAGGAAAAGGCCAGCCGCCTATATAAGAAACTGAAAGACCTTGGGTTTACACCGAAGATTACTGAAGCAGAGCTGCATGAGAAAGGGAAATGGTTTCGCGTTACCCTTGAAGGCTTCGATAGCCGGGAACAGGCCCAGAAAGCAGCAGATGATGTGACAAGAAAGATCAAAGGTCTGAACTGTGCAATTCATAAAGTGGCAAAAAATAACTAAGATCTATCGACGTTCTGCAGGTGAATCATGTTTGAGACTTTGACGGAAAAACTCGAAAATGTATTTAAAAAACTCAAACGCAGAGGTCGTCTTGATGAAGAAAATATTGCTTCTGCCTTGAAGGAAATACGTATGGTCCTTCTCGAAGCGGATGTAAATTTTAAGGTTGTTAAGGACTTCATTGAGGAAATCAGGGTAAGGGCAGTCGGACGGGAGGTTCTGGAAAGTATTACACCCGGTCAGCAGGTCGTGAAGATTGTTCATGAAAGGCTGATAGATTTACTTGGCGGGAAAAGCAGCCAGCTGAAGCTTGCCAACCGGTTCCCTGCCCCTGTAATGCTGGTCGGTCTTCAGGGGTGCGGCAAGACTACAACAGCGGTAAAACTTGCACAGCTTCTCGTCAATCAGGGTAAAAGGGTCTACCTGGTATCCTCAGACGTATACAGGCCGGCAGCTATTCATCAGTTGAGGATTCTAGGGGAAAAGATTAAAGGCGTGGGAATATATACCTCCGTTGATGTGCATGATCCGGTCAGAATGTGTGTCCAGGCGCTTGATGAGGCAAGGAGCAATGGCTATGAAGTCGTCATTATTGATACTGCCGGAAGGCTTCATATCGATGATGAAATGATGGATGAACTGAAAAGGATCAAGGGTGCGGTTAATCCGTCGGAGATTCTTTTTGTCGCGGATGCCATGACAGGCCAGGATGCGGTGAATGTGGCGGGTAAATTTAATGAACTTCTCGGCATTGACGGCGTTATTATGACCAAGATGGATGGGGACGCGAGGGGCGGTGCGGCCTTATCCCTGAAAGCAGTGATCGGCAAACCCATCAAGTTCATCGGTGTCGGTGAGAAGATCGATGCTTTAGAGGTTTGCCATCCCGAACGTTTGGCCTCACGCATCTTAGGTATGGGTGATATCCTGACCTTTGTCGAAAAAGCACAGGTAGCAGTAGATGAAAAGCAGGCGCGTGAACTCGAAAAGAAGATTAGAAAGAACGAATTCACACTCGAAGATTTTCGCGACCAATTAAAACAGGTAAGGTCGATGGGTTCAATTCAGGATATTGTCGGGATGATTCCGGGATTGGGGAAGCTCAAGGCACTTGCAAATGCGACACCTGATGAGAAGGAGCTGGTGAAGACAGCCGCCATAATCGATTCTATGACAAGAAAAGAACGTCTGAACTACCTGATAATTGATGGTCAGAGGAGAAAAAGAATAGCCAGGGGAAGTGGAACGACGGTTCAGGATGTCAACAGATTGTTGAAAAATTATGCGGAGATGAGAAAAATAATGAAGAAAATGACATCAAAGGAAGGCATGAAATTATTTCGCAGGGGTAATTTGCCCTTTTAATTAAAGATAAAATAAATTATAATAAAAGTTCACGCAGATTATAATGAGATCTTTTTAAAGATATGGCAATAATTTTCAGGAGGTGATTAGTAACAATAATGGCGGTTAAGATAAGATTGGCGCGGCTTGGTGGAAAGAGCAGGCCCTTTTACAGAATTGTGGTAGCTGATTCCGAGTCTCCAAGGGATGGCAGATTTCTGGAAATAGTAGGAAGTTATGATCCCCGAAAAAATCCTGCAGAGATCATCCTGAAGAAGGAGCGCGTTGTTGATTGGCTTTCAAAGGGAGCCGTACCGTCTTTAACGGTATCCCAAATCCTTGTAAAAAAAGGAATCGCAGCGAGATCATAATTGTTGTAATTGGGGTCGCATGTCGAATTCTAATGTTGATGGTTTTACGGTTAAGTCGATATTACTAATGGGTTCAATGAATAAGTAATGAGTGGAGGTTGTGACGATGAAAGATTTGATCAAGTACATAGCTCAGTCTTTGGTTGATAACCCTGATTTAGTGGAGGTATCAGAAGTGCTTGGCGAACAGACTTCTGTGATCGAACTGAGAGTCGCGAAGGAAGACCTGGGTAAAGTTATCGGCAAGCAGGGAAGAACCGCAAAAGCCATGAGGACAATTTTGAGCGCAGCATCAACGAAACTTCGCAAAAGGGCTGTCTTAGAAATCATCGAATGAACCCTACTGAGTTCTTTGAAATTGGCAAGATCGTGAGGTCATGCGGCCTCCGGGGTCGAATGAAAGCCATCTCGTACCTTGAGTCGAATAGCACTCTCCAATCAGTCGATGAAGTGTATGTGAGACAGAAAAGAGACAAGACGGGACCTTTCAAGCTGAAGGCCGTTACAGTCAGGAGGAAAATTTTTTTCCTTGAGATTGAAGGCGTTGAAGATCGTGAAAGTGCGGATGCGCTTGCGGGCTGTCAGGTGCTGATTCCCGTAAACAAGCTGGAAAAATTGCCTGAAGGTGAGTACTACTGGCGGGATATTATAGGCCTTAAAGTGGTCACTGAAGAAGGGCAAGTGCTCGGCGTAATTGAGGCTATATTTGCAACCGGGAGTAATGATGTTTACGTTTGCCGTGGAGGCGGAAGAGAGCTTCTGCTGCCAAGTATTGCCGAAGTGATACACAAGATTGATGTAGACCGAGGAACCGTGGTTGTAAGGCTGCTTGAAGGGTTATAGAAGCCATGAACAGGTTCGACATCCTTTCTATCTTCCCGGAAATGTTTGAATCTCCTCTTAATTACAGTATCCTGAAAAAGGCAATAGAGAAGGAGTTATTGGAAATCCGTCTTCACAACATCCGCGACTATGCTGAAGACAAGCATAAGATGACAGACGATGCCCCTTATGGCGGCGGCGGCGGTATGGTCATGAAGGTGGAACCCATTGACAAGGCTCTCTCATCAATAGCGCCGGTGAGAGATAATGCCTTGGTTGTCCTTTTGACACCCCAGGGGGAAACTTTCAATCAGAAAATAGCCGAGGAAATGGCTGCATATCTTCAAATCGTACTTATCTGCGGACGCTATGAAGGTGTGGACGAAAGGGTGAGAATGCATCTGGTTGACAGGGAGATATCTATCGGTGATTATATCTTAACGGGAGGTGAATTGTCGGCGATGGTTTTGATAGATGCCGTTTCTCGTCTGATTCCGGGTGTGCTCGGGAACGATGAGGCAGCATCCGTTGATTCTTTTTCCACTGGAGTGCTGGAGCATCCTCATTATACCCGCCCGTCCTGTTACCGGGATTGGACGGTTCCCGAAGTACTTATGTCGGGGAATCACCGGAAAATTGAAACATGGCGGAGGAAGGAATCGCTCAGGAGAACATATTTGAGGCGGCCCGATTTATTGGAAAAAATTCAACTGTCTGAAGAGGACAAAAAGATACTCAAAGAGATAAAGGAAAATTATTAGTTACACGTTGAGAAGGAGTTTGAACTATGAATATTTTGGAAATGGTAGAAAAAGAGCAGATGAGGGGAGACATCCCCGCTTTCAAACCGGGTGATACGGTGAAAGTCTATGTGAGGATTGTCGAGGGACAGAAGCAGAGAATTCAGGCCTTCGAAGGCGTTGTTATTCGCAGAAGAAGAGGTGACTGCAGGTCCAGTTTTACAGTAAGAAAGGTATCCTACGGTGTGGGAGTGGAGAGGACGTTCCCCGTTCATTCACCGGTTATTGATAGGATTGAAGTGGTAAACCGAGGCAAAGTAAGGCGTTCCCGGCTATACTACTTGCGAGGGCTTAGAGGGAAGAAGGCAAGGATCAGGGAAATGGGGAAGTAATCATCTGATATGAATAGTTTCGAACGGCATGCCCATCAACGTGGATATAAATTGATAGCTGGAATTGATGAGGCTGGTAGAGGACCTCTTGCAGGTCCTGTTGTTGCGGCAGCCGTGATACTTCCTCCTGATTACGAAAATTCGGAAATCAAAGATTCAAAGCGTCTTTCAGCCAAAAAAAGGGAGAGACTTTGTGAAATAATAAAGCAGGAAGCCCTCTCTGTTGGCCTCGGTGTCGTCGAGGCATCTGTCATTGATGCAGTGAATATATTCCAGGCGACACTGGCTGCAATGAAGGAAGCTGTATTAAACCTGTCGATAGAACCTGATTATTTGCTTATTGACGGGTCACACCGTATCTTTATCCACATACCCCAGGAAACTGTTGTCAAAGGAGACTCCCTGAGTATCTCCGTAGCGTCAGCATCCATTATCGCTAAGGATTCCAGAGACAGGATAATGGAGATTTATCACCGTCAGTTCCCCAAGTATAATTTTTTGAAGAACAAGGGCTATGGTACGGAAGAACACCGGGAAGCAATCAAAAAGTACGGCCATTGCAAAATTCATCGAAAGTCTTTCATAATTAAAGAAAAGGGTGCACTTCATATAAATGCAGAACTAGAATTCTAATACCGATCATGATCACTTGTTTACTATTTCTTTCTTATATTTGGTATATTACCGGTCACAATTAAATTGAAGAAGAACTATTAGGGGTTATGAAAGGCTTCGGCAGGATACGGACTGGAAAGAGGGGAGAAGATATCGCCGTTGCCTATTTGAAAAAGGCCGGGTACCGAATCGTTGAACGCAATTACAAATGCCCATTTGGAGAAATCGATATTGTAGCAAAAGATGGCAATACAGTTGTCTTCGTAGAGGTGAAAAGTAGGAAATCGGAAGAATTCGGTGACCCTCAGGTTGCCGTAGGGTTGGAAAAGCAAAAGAAAATTTCAAAGATTTCCCTCAAGTATTTAGAGGAAAAGCACCTCTATCCCTGCAATGCGAGATTTGATGTTGTAGCAATTAAAATGCTGCCCAGCGGAAACAAGATAGAACTTATTCAGAATGCCTTCGAACTCGCCATTTAACATTAAGCTTTAATCTTGTACCAATAACTTCAAAATCTAATGCTAAATGTACAGTGTCACAAGGGACTGCACATGGCGTGCTATAGTAATGCAGGATGTTAATCCGGGAGATTCGATGCCTATGAGGTTTATCAGGCCGGGGTACCCGATATCTTTTTCATCTTTAATAACAAAATCACTGGGAGGTTCTCCCGGTCCTTGGAGTTTCGGTCTGATGCCGCACATATCCGGATGGAGCATCTCTTCGCTGATCCCCGGAAGATACTTTTTGATGGATAGGTAAAAAGATGTTCTCCTGCCTTCATCAACACTGTATTCTATTTCATCGATATACTGGCTGTCCGGGCCAAATTTGATGCGATTACCCAGATCTCGTGTGGCATGGATACCAAGACTCACGGTATTTTCCGGAGGAACAGGGTAGACTAAGTGATATAGCTTCGGCGCCGGTGAGGCTGCGAAGTAATTTCCCTTGCAATATTTCAGACGATATCCCATGCGGTCAATGTCAATGCCGGCGACGGCGGCGATCCTATCGGAATAGAGGCCGGCGGAATTAATCAGAACCTTCGTGCGGAACCTGTATTCCCCCCCATTCGTTTCCAGTTCATATGCCCCGTTCTCATTTTGTATTGCCGTTACTACTGAGCGGAAGGCAATGATGGTCCCGTTGGCTTCCGCGTGCACACAGAAGGATCTCATCAGATTATGACTGTCGATAATACCCGTGGAAGGGGAAAAGATGGCTGCTTTAGCGCAGATCTCCGGTTCCAGTGTCATGATTTGCTTTTTCCCCAACAGGGTAAGATCAGCAACCCCATTACCCTCGGCATGTTTTTTTATGGATTCAAGTCTTTCGCACTCCGCATTGTTTGTGGCTACGATCAATTTTCCGAGACGTTTGTGAGGAATGTTTCGCTCCCGGCATAATTCGTAAAGGAGGTGATTTCCCTCCGTACATAGGGCTGCTTTAAGGAATCCGTGGGGGTAGTAAATACCGGCGTGAATCACCTCGCTGTTGCGACTGCTCGTTTCCTGGCCGAAGCCTGTATTTTTCTCCACTAACAACACGCGCTTGTAGCGGTCGGATAGCTCTTCCGCCATAGCAAGACCAACTACCCCGGCACCGATGATGGTTATATTGAATGTGTCTATAATGCTCATGGGTATCAGAAATGTGTTAAGGCGGGTTTTCCTGTGGGATAGACATTGAAACCGATATCATAACATCGTTTATGATCAAGAATATTCCTGCCATCGAAGATGGAAGCAGGTTTTGCCATTGTGCTGTAAATTTTTTGGAAATCGAGGTTTCTGTATATTTCCCATTCGGTCAGCAGTGCGATAGCGTGGCATTCTTCGGCTGCCATATAGGGATCTTCTACAAAACTTATTTTTCCGTTCACGCCTGCCAGGTCTGCCCTCGCATTTCTCAAGGCTTTCGGATCGGTGATGACGATTTCCGCTTTTTCTTCAAGAAGCCTTCTGGCGATGAAAATAGCAGGGCTTTCTCTAGTATCACCAGTGTTGGCCTTGAATGCAAAACCAAAGAGGCAGATCTTTTTATCGGCAAGGGTGTTGAACATGGCAGTCAGCATATTTAATATAAAGCGCTCCTGCTGGTACTGGTTAATTTTGACAACGCTTTCCCAGTAGTCTGCGACTTCGTTGAGACCGTAGTGCCTGCACAGATAGACCAGGTTTAGGATGTCCTTTTTGAAACAGGAACCTCCGAAACCGACGCTGGCGTTGAGAAACTTGCCGCCAATCCGGCTGTCCATACCCACAGCCCGTGATACCTCGGTGATGTCGGCATCTGTCTTTTCGCAAAGGGCTGAGATGGCATTAATAGATGATATCCTCTGCGCAAGGAATGCATTCGACACTATTTTGGAAAGTTCACTGCTCCAGATATTAGAGGTAATAATCTTTTCCCGGGGCACCCAGTTGGCATATATTTCTACAAGAGTTTCTCTTGCCTTTAAACCGCTTTCCGTCTCCCGGGAGCCGATGAGGACACGATCGGGATTCTCCAGATCCCTAACGGCGGATCCTTCAGCCAGGAACTCAGGATTGGAGAGTACATCGAAAGAAACAGAGCTATTACTGTAATTCAGTATATTTTCCATAGCCTGGGCAGTTTTTACAGGTAGTGTGCTCTTTTCGATGACAACCTTTGATGATTTGGAATACTGGAGAATCTGTCTGGCTGTCGTTTCCCAGTATTGGAGGTCTGCAGCCATACCTGCACCTGCGCCAAAAGTCTTGGTCGGCGTATTTACACTGACAAATATAATATCATTGTCCATGATACCGTCTTTTATGTCGGTACTGAAAAAGAGATTCTTATCCCGTGACGCCTGAATAAGTTTATCAAGACCCGGTTCATAAATCGGAAGTTCCCCGGAATTCCATTCGGCAATGCGGGCCGGGTTAATATCCACTACAGTAACTCTGTATTGCGGACATTTATACGCTATCATAGCCATTGTGGGACCGCCGACGTACCCAGCGCCGATACACAGAATATTTTTTTCGAATTTCATGTAATCCTCTTATCCTTAAATTACAGTTCGAAAATACGCGATTGTCCGCTCAAGGCCTTCCTCAAGGCTTATCCGCGGCTGCCAGCCCAGCGTCTTCATGGCCAGGGAAATATCCGGTTTACGCTGCATCGGATCATCTTGGGGCAGAGGTTTAAACACTATCTTTGATTGTTTTCCT
>DATKLL010000169.1:0-17969 GCA_035542475.1 Syntrophales bacterium | reverse complement strand
AGAAAACCTTACTTGACAACCCAGCTAATATAAATACTCACCTTCTTCTAGGTGGGCTGTACCTGAATATGAAAGATTATAATAATGCCATTGGTGAATACGAGAAAGTAATAAAGCTGGATCCGAGAAATACCGTTTCCTATTTATATCTCGGCACCATCTATGCGGAAAATAGAAACTATGAAAAAGCATACCAGGCTTTTAATAATCTGGTCAGCATCAGTCCCGATCATCTGATGGGTAACTACTATCTAGCCAAAATGTTAACTGAAATGAAACGCTACGAAGAAGCGGAAGAGCGCTTCAAAAAGACGCTGATCATAAAACCGACTTTCGAACCAGCACTGATCGACCTGGGACTTTTATACCTTGAAAAAGGGAAGTATGACCAAGCTATCATTGAGTTTTCTGCTTTACTAAAAAGTAATTCCAATGATCACAGAGCCAGATATCTTCTTGCTGCAACATTTGAAGAAAGGAAGGAACACAATAAGGCTATTGAAGAATTTAAGTTGATCCCGGCAGATTCGGAACTTTATGGATACGCGCAAATCAATATAGGAACGATCCTAAAAAAAGGGGGGAGGATTGACGAGGCTATAGATGTAGTGAAAATGGCTATTCATAATAATAAGAAAATACCAGGCCTTTACGCTTACCTTTCTTCCCTTTATGAAGAAAATAAAAACCTGTCATCAGCTGAAGAAATATTAAAAGAGGGATTGTTAGCATCGCCGCAAAGCGTTGACCTGCATTATAGTCTCGGCGTCCTTTATGAAAAGACGAACCGTTTTCAGGAGAGTATTAATGAAATGGAGTCGGTTTTGAAAATCGACCCGAATAATGCGGAGGCACTGAACTTTATAGGTTACACATTTGCCGAAAAGGGTATACGTCTTGATGAAGCCGAGAAGATGATCAAGAAAGCCCTGTATTTAAAACCAGGCAACGGCTACATGATTGACAGCCTTGGTTGGGTATATTTTAGACAGAGCAGAACAGATCTGGCCATAAAATACCTAAAAGAGGCATTGGATATTACACCCAACGATGCGACTATTGCCGAACACTTGGGTGATGCCTACACAAAAGCAGGTAGGGTTAAAGAAGCAATTGAAACATACAAACGGGCATTGAAATTAAACCCTAACAATAATGATCTGCAAAAAAAGATTGAAGTACTCACCAAAGAAAAAAGACCGTAATGCTCAAGAGATTGCAATCCATTTTTTTCATCCTTTCATTTTTTTTTATTTTTCCGGGATGCAGCATAAAGCAAACGTTGCCATTTAACAAATTCTCAAAAGATGGCTTAACTTCTCCTCAAGCAGTCCTGGAAGAGACTGACAGAAATGACCACCGCAAAGATACGCTGAAAGCAATTGCACGTGTTGAAGTAAATACTTCTGAGGGGAGATACCCACTCAAGATTGCCGTTATGCTGAAAAGACCATCTTCTTTAAGATTAGAGGTAATACCCTTAATAGGGTCGCCTAATCTTCTATTGACTGTTCATGAAAATTTGTTGAAGGTTTTTCTGCCACAGAAGGGTGAATTTTACATCGGGCAGGCGACATCAAAAAATTTAGGATGCTTCTTACCTCTCTTTACTGAGGGACTTGGTGTAGAAGACATCACCTCTATCCTCCTCGGCGCGCATCCCAATATAATAGAAAAATCCATTATTCTGAATGGTTCTTTTGAAAAGAATCTTTACCGCATTGACATATTATCTGAAAACAGAAAAATTCAATCTCTCTGGATAGACATGGACTACCGCATAGTTAGAGTTGAATCATTCGCCCGTAATAATTCTCGATTATATAGCGCCAAATACATGGAACACAGTTGCATTGAAGGTCTTGCCATGCCAAAAAAGGTTACGGTTGAAACAGGAGATGATAACATTCAAAACATAATTATTCGTTACTCCGATATTCAGGTGGCGACCGGAGTAGATTCAGCGCAGTTTGATCTTCAACTGCCTCCTGGCATCAGGCCTATTCATTTGGACTGATACAATAATGGACTGCAGAAGGAATAAAACTTCTTATCCATCATTTTATTTCGATTAACTTTTCCCTTGCTATTCTTGCTTGGTTGGTGTTCGGATAATTTTTTATTATCTGCTGAAGAATCAGTCTCGCACTCGACTTGTCACCGAGATTCAGGAAAGAAAGCCCCTGTTTTAACAAAGCGTATGGAACCTTATTACCCTTTGCATAGTTTTTTACGACTTTTTCGTATTCGATGATAGCCTTTTCATATTTATTCTCAAAATAATAACACTCCCCGATCCAAAATTGAGCATTATCGGAATATTCTGTGTCAGGATATTGCTTCAGAAAATTTTGAAACTCAATCCTGGCTTTTTCATACTTACCTTCCTTAAAAGTTTCATAGGCTAATGCATATATCGATTCCTTTTCCGTTTTCCCCTTTACAGCGTTTTTCACGGTTGGCTTCCCTGTTTTATCACCCTCCGAGTGGTTTTCCTTTTTCCCGATATCGAGGAAATTTTCTATAAAGTTTATCTTAAATGATACATTATCCAGCTTTTCCTTTATTTCCTTCATTACTGAGATGTCTTTTTTTAATCCTTCGGTAATCCCTTTCAGGCTCTGGATACTGTCCTTCACCTCAGAGATGTTTGCATTTACTTCAGCCTGACTTTTTCGTAAAGCCGCTGTAGATTCGTTCAGTTTTTCAATATCCTTTCGGACGCCTGCATTATCCTCTTTTAAAGTCAGGACCTTCCGATCAATATCTCCCTGAACCCGCTTAAGATCGCCTGTCGAAGCGCAACCTGCAATAAATACGAAATACGCAAGCAATAGCAAAGACACGCTTTTTTTCAACTGCTGCATCTCCCAATTACGAACCTTTTATAAGTTTCACGACAAAATGGTCTCTCCTATTTTTTGCCCAAGCTTCTTCATTATGCCCTGGATCCAGAGGTTTTTCTTTGCCATAACTTATCGTTTTAATCCGCTTATCGTCAATTCCAAGTTCCACAAGATATTTCATGGCTTCCTTGGCACGCCTTTCTCCGAGCGCCAGGTTGTACTCAGTTGTTCCTCTTTCGTCACAGTTGCCTTCAATGAGTACATTATAATTTTTATTTTTTGTAAGCCAATCTGCAAGCTGCTTAAGAACGTCTCTGGCTTCAGGTTTGAGATTGAATTTGTCGAACTCAAACCGAATATCTTTAAATGTGATCTCTTCTTTTGCAGAAACCTTCTCCTGCGTTGCTTCTGCTTCGCCAGCTTTCATTTCTCCCTCTTTTTGGGGAGCTGCTTCCGCCTTGCCAGCTTTCTCTTCAGCGGAGACCCCCTGTTCTTTTACAGTCGACTTTTTGGCACAGCCGGTCATAAACATAATCGAAAAGCATAGTACTAAACCTATCATCATTATTATTTTAAAATTCCTTTTCATTATGTGATCTCCTTTCTCGATTGGTTGTAACTTCAGTTTCTACTTATCCGATACCCTCTAAACCATAAACTCACTTAAAGGTCAACTATAAAAATCCCAGGCCCTACTTTTTTTGTTGTCACAACAAACAGTTGCATTTCCATGTGCACGGCCGCATCGGCCTTTTCACATAAAGATTCGTTTTGAGGACGGGATTTGCTGTATGACAAACCATATCTTTGCAGATATGCGAAGGCTCATCATTTTAAAAGAAATTTATCTATTGAGGTCACTTCCTAGGGGACCAGGACGGGCTTATGCAACCACTGGCATTTTCGTACAATATCCTCATATTTGATCCATTTGCGTTCATGATACAAATTCTGCATTTGCCGTTCCCCATAGAACTGTAGACCAAATATCTGCCATCCGGAGACCATGAAGGTGATTCATGGTTTACATTATCCAAAGTAAGTTGCACTGGTTCGCTGCCATCATCATTGATGGAAAATATTTGAAAACGGTTATTCACCAACCCTTCATAAGCAATTCTATCACCCTTCGGTGACCAGGACGGAAACGTATTATAATTTCCATTATAAGTAAGTCTTTTGATATTGTTTCCATCCGCATCCATTATATATATTTGAGGCGAACCGGAACGATTCGAAGTAAAGGCAATTTTTCGGTTATCAGGCGACCAGGTGGGTGAAACATCGATGGCAAAATTTTTGGTAAGACGTTTAATATTTCTATTGCCGAGATCCATAATATAAAGATTTTCGCTTCCATCCTTGCTCAGGGTTAACAGAAGCTTTTTGCCATCGTTCGACCAGGAGCCGGACAGGTTGATCCCTTCAAAACCGGCAATCTTGTCGGCCTTTGCACCATTAACAGCCTTTATATAGAGATCAGGATTTCCATCCTTGTAAGACGTAAATGAAATATATTTGCCGTCAGGCGACCAGCGCGGCGATAGTGTGAGAGACTGGTGATTAGTCACTCTGACAAGATCGGTCCCGTCAAAGTTGATGGTATAGATGTTTGAAGTTTGGCCCTTCTTCAGTACAAAAGCAATCTTTGTATCAAATACACCCCTATCTCCAGTCAGGGCATAAAGAATTTCACCGGCAAACTTGCGCACCATTTCATTCTTGTCCTCAATTGTCCCCGTGTACCGTTTGGCGGCGATAATTTCTCCTTTCACTACATCAAAAAGACGAAACTCCGTAACAAGATTCTTGCCGCTATACACATAGGAACCCTTTACCAGGTATTCTGCTCCAATGGCGGTCCAATCAGCAAACCTGATAACCTCATCTGTCGAACCAGTCTGTTTTTGATCTTCAAGAAAAGCCTTTTTGCTTATAATATTAAAAAATCCCGTCATACTCAGATATTTTGACAGGTTATCCGAAAACCAGCTTGACAGGTCCTGCTGGCGCCCTTCCTCAGTCGTTCTTTTAAAATCTGTAATAGCTATAGGAAATTTTTGAAAGGCAGGAGAATTAATATCTATATAAACCTTGCCGAAGGCGTCAATGCGCATACACAGAATGACTGTTATACACATTAAGCACAAAATTAGAATGCGTCTGCCGATTCTGCCGTTATTCATACCTAGAATGGTAAACCCTTCATTTGAGTTATTCAAAAATTTTTATCGGAATTCCGATGAATGGAATCTAATGCCCACTGCAATGCTGTTGTCTCTAACCCATTGCGGCAGAGGAGGAAATGGACTTGCTTTTTTGATGGCCTTCATTGCCGATTCATCAAAATAACGATTGCCCGAATGTTTTTCAAAACCCAAATCTACTACAGCACCACTCTTGAGTATCCTTGCCTGGATAATAGCCTCGATATTTGCTTTTGGTAATATGCCTTGAGGCAGTGCCCATTTTCCCTTGATCCTTGACCAGATTATAGTGTAATACGCGTTCATCTCCCCGCCGGATTCCGCATTGTCCATCCGGCTTGATTGTGCCTGCGAATCTGTATTGCTTGCCGAAGATCCCACCCTCTTTCTAATATCATCGATTGCTTTATCAACGTTACTAATCTGCTTTTTGGGAACGTCAATTCTTTTAATAGGAACAGATGGAATTGTATCTTGACGTTTTTTCAAAATGGCGGAATGATCGCTGGGAATTGTTTCATTGATTGTTTTTGAAAATGCCGTTGCTGTTTTTTGCCCCTGAAAAAATTCAGAAGAACCGATCAGGTTAACTGAATAGACAGGACCGAATGTCCATCTTGGAGAGGGAAGCGAAGGTGAAAAGAAAATAATGGTCAGCACAATTGTATGAATCAACAGAGATATAAAAATCATTCTATTGAGGCTGATATCGTTGCCGTCTTGCTCCTTTATCATCCTGCGATATGTCATCTTGATTCCTCTGGTGCCTCTGTAATCATCCCCAGTTTATCAACACCGGCCTTTCTAACCGCGGACATCACTTCAACCACAAACCCATAAGGAACATTTTTATCGGCCCGCATAAAAACCTCTCTATCGATCCTGTTGGCAAATATGCTTTCCAGTTTCGCACCGAGATCAGTAATAGTGGTCTTATTCTTGTTTATATATATCTCTTTCCCACTGTTAATAGTCAGTACAAGCTTCTCCTCATTTACATCAATACTCTTAGACTTGACCCGGGGAAGATTAACATCTATACCCATCTGAAGCATTGGGGCCGTTACCATAAATATTATCAGCAATACCAGAACAACATCAACAAGCGGGGTTACGTTGATGTCGGCCAAAAGCTTGCTTTCATTGTTACGTTTTCTTCTGGGTCTCATAAATACTCTACTTTTTCACATAATATCTTTCTATGATATTTAACACCTCAGAAGCAAAATTATCCATTTCAGTGGAGATGTTTTTGACCCTATTGAGGTAATAGTTATAAAAAATGACAGCCGGTATAGCGGCAGCAAGACCAGCAGCAGTAGCGATAAGAGCCTCTGAAATGCCCGGTGCCACAACAGCCAGCGTTGCTGAGCCCCTAGTACCTATGCCCCTGAATGTATCCATAATACCCCAGACCGTTCCAAACAGGCCGATAAACGGTGATGCGCTTCCTGTTGTTGCCAGGAATCCGAGGGTACTTTCGAGTTTCGTAGCCTCAGAACTGCATGCCCTGTTAAGAGCTCTCTCCACATTATCTATACCTTTCATCTCCATTTGCGGCTGAGATAACTCTTCAGTTTCCTTGGATGATGTTGACCCTCTTATAGCTTTTGTTATCTTGACCAGTTCCGCATAGCCGGCCTGAAATACTTCGGCAATACAAGAATGTTTGTATTTTTTTGCTTCAGGGAAAATATCAGCGATCTTGTTACTTCTCATATAGAAATCTAAAAACATGTCATTTTCCCTTTTTACTTTTTTAATGCTTCTATATTTCAGAAAAATTATGGCCCATGAAACCACGGAAAAAAAGAGGAGCAACAGCAGAACAAACTTAACCATTAACCCCGCATCCAGGATCATGTTGAGAAGACTCCCATGGAAATGACCTCCAAGAGTCCCGGTAACAGAAGATATCTCTTTCACTTTATTTCTCCTAAATTAATTATTAACGGAACTGTTTGCATCAGTTTTGCAAAAGTTCCATATGCCGCGCTATATCTCGTTCTTCCTCTGTCAAGTACGGGACATGCTGTTCAGTGCATGCCTATATGCGCCTCATTTCCCGGTGAGTTTGTCCCGCGCCTGTCGAAAGATGCGGCTTGCATCCATAAAACTAATTCTTATTACCTGAATTTGCGACTTTTTACAAGGTCATTAGCTGTAATGGAAAAAAATGGAATTGTCAACAGATTTAGGACAGAGGGCTTTTACAAGAGGATCATCTGGAACAATCAACTTAATGAAGGGCATAATAGAAGGAATACAGGTTCATAAATAATTACAAAAGTTCTGGCGTAAAAGTTACAACATTATCGATAATGGGCGAATTACAAAAAATCATTGCTAGTCTATCCACACCGAGGGCAATCCCGGCTGATTCAGGTATTACTTTATTATCCTGTAAAAGAAACCGCGGTACAGGATAAACCGGTTTGCCTATTGAATGCCGATATTCCTCAACTTTCTTAAAACGTGCATGATGCTCGTCTGTCTCAATAAGTTCGGAACACGCATTGGCTATCTCCTGTCCTCCGATATACAGCTCAAATCGTTCCTCAATAGCAGGCTCGTCCTTTTTGGCCTTTGCCAGGGCTGATCCTGATACTGGATAATCATAGATAAACGTGGGTTGTTCCCATCCCAGATGAGATTCTATGTAGCCCACCATAACCTCATCGAAGCTGTTTTTTTTAACAGCATCTTCCATTGAAACCGGTGCATACCGGGTAAATGCCTCTCTTACGGATATATTCTCCCACGGCCCTTGCAACTTTATTTTTTTACCCTGGTAATGAATCACTTCCTCATTACCAAGACTATGGGCAACAGATATTATCAACTTTTCACATTCCTCCATCAGCAGGCGATAATCTGCCCCCCGGCAATACCACTCCAACATTGTAAACTCAGGAAGATGGCATGAACCTCGCTCGCCTTCTCGGTAACACTTGCAGATTTGAAATATCCTTGGGTAACCTGCTGCAAGCAGTCGCTTCATATATAGTTCAGGAGACGTGTGCAAAAACATGTTTCCGCACGGAATAGTGTCTATATATTTCTCAGGGATTGGCGCCGGGATTAAATTGGGAGTTTCCACTTCCAGATAATCCATGCCGATAAAAAAATCCCGCATGGCCCGGAGCATCCTGGCGCGTGTCCATAAGGCATCCGGTTTCTTTAACATGTCGTGGCTATCTAACATCAATAGTTCAGTCCTTGACCCTTGTAAGATATTCGCCACTCCTCGTATCAACCCTGATCTTCTCACCTTCCTCTATAAAAGGAGGAACCTGTATTTGATAACCTGTTTGCAGGATCACCGGCTTTGTTTTACCCGACACAGAATCGCCCTTAGCCCATGGTTCAGCTTTTACTACGACCAGCTCGACAAAATTTGGCACGCTTACTTCCAGAGGCTTATCCTCGAAAAAGAGAATTTCAACTTCCAAATTATCGATCAAGAAATTTTTTGCCCCCCCAACTTGACTTTTAGTGAGAAAAACCTGTTCATAACTTTCATTATCCATGAAGCAGTATTTCCCTTCTTCCTCATACAGGTACTGCATTTTTTTCTGCTGGAGATCGGCCGGCTCAAATGTATCAACCGACCTGAATGTCCGCTCAAACTGGGCCCCCGTAATCATATTCCTCAATTTAGACCGATACAGGGCCTGGCCTTTTCCCGGTTTTACAAAGTTGAATTCGGTTACGATATAAGGTTCGTTGTCCATTTTAATCCTCAAACCCTTCTTCAAATCACTAGCACTGTACATGTCAGACCTGCTCCTTTCATCCCGATCCCGGTTCCTTAATTTACTTTATCTCTCTTGTCAAAAAAATGTTCATCCGTCTCAAGTCTTTCTGCCGGAAACGAGGAAAACGGATGAAGAGGAAATTTACCTTTGCCTCCCGGGATGTCATAAATATATTGTGGTATACAAAGACCTGATACATTTTTCCACAATTTTTCCATGATACGTATCCCCGATAATTCGTCAGTACGAAAATGGTCCGTCCCCTTTACCGGATCACAATGAAACAAGTAATAGGGCCTTACGGAAATCCGTTGAAGTCCATAAAGCAGCTCCCGCATAGTTTCATAGTTATCGTTTATACCTCTAAGCAAAACAGATTGATTTGAGACGGGAACCCCCGCTTCCAGCAGCATTTCGCAGGCACGCCCTGCCTCAGGAGTAATTTCATTCGGATGATTGAACTGAGTATTGAACCAAAGCGGACGGTATTTATGCAGCATGGAGCATATTTGTCGAGTAATTCTCATCGGCATGACTACCGGAACACGGCTTCCTATACGCAAAACCTCTACATGGGGAATATGGCGCAAAGACCGAAGAAACCACTCCAGTGCGCTTTCCTTCATAGTAAGAGGATCACCGCCTGAAACTATAACTTCACGAATATGAGGTGATCGGGAAATATAAGCAAGCATATGCTGGAGATATCCTCTGTTATATTCCCTTGCATCAATCTTCCACATGCGCTTGCGATTGCAGTGTCGACAGTATGTCGCACACATGTTTGTAACGAGTGCGACACAGCGATCAGGATAACGATGCACCAGACCTGAAACCTGCATGTCCCGTTCTTCTTCCAGGGGATCAGTTGCACCGCCTAATGAAAAATTAGTTTCCTTCTGATCGGGAAAGCACTGAAGACGAATGGGATCATTGATGTCATTTACGTTCATTAGAGAAAAATAATACGGAGTTATGCTGAATGGATAATATCCGGCAACGGTTCGCCATTCACCGAGCCTTGCCGGAGTCACGCTGAAACATCCGGCCAATTGAGCAATGGTTTGTATCCGGTTATTATATTGCCACTTCCAATCAAACCAGTCTTTCTGTGATACATCGGCCGATGAACAGATGGCCTTGGTGAGGTTTATAGATTTCATATTCTAAGATACTTTAAAAAAGTTAATTCAAAAGAAAATTTATAAATCAAACTATCATTATATTACAAATGAGTATTACAAGTTTCTTAATAAAAAATAAATGTTTTAAAAATCAATTCTGAAATTAAATGTTGCTTTCTTTTGGCATTATACTTTATATAGAAAAAACGAGGAAATAAATTATTGTTGAATAACTTAATCGATGAAAAGAGCATATACAAGACCTCGCCTGAACGAACAATACTACAAAATTTAATTGATTTCCGGTTACGAATTGAGCCCATTGTTTTATAATTATTATGGAAATGCTCAATTAGCAGGATAGTCTGCTCGATGGGCGTATAACCTTATATGGAGATTATTAAGAAGCGTTGGAAAGGTTGAGGAAACAATTGGTATCTTCTTAGACATTGCATAATGATACAGAATAGGTAAAATATATATTATAGAGATACAAGATGGGTTATCAGAATTCATTGCGGGATGTAGCTGAACAGATAGGGAGGGAAGAAATCAGAAGAAAATGCGTACATATCGGTTTGAAACAATTTTTGATACGATGGGATATATTCATGTCAATGATTCTCACCACGATGTCTGACTAGGAGGTATGATCTTATTAACCGGAATCTTCCATTTATTAAATCTTCAATAATTTCATTTATGCCATAACGAAACGGTTTTTGTATCAAAGGAGATTGCATCTATGAAATCAATATCGAAAGATGATCTGAAATTTTTAATGAACAAGCAAAAAGGACCCTGCGTCTCATTGTTTATGCCAACCCACCGCGCGGGAGCTGAAATCCAGCAAAATCAAATAAGACTCAGAAATTTGCTTCGTGAAGCAGAAGAGAAATTACTGGCAAGCGGCCTCCGGCCGTCAGAGACAAAAACACTGCTTGAAAATGCCTCCGGACTTTTAGGTAATGTCATTTTCTGGCGACAGCAAAGCGATGGCCTCGCGATATTTCTATCTGCTGCTGTATTTAGATACTACTGCCTGCCGATAAGTTTCGATGAATTGATAGTAGTCTCTGACCGCTTTCATGTTAAACCGCTTCTGCCAGTATTAAGCGGTGACGGTCGCTTCTATATCTTGACCCTCAGTCAAAAAGGCAGCCGTCTCTATGAAGGCACAAAACAAAGTATTATGGAAATTGAACTTGAAACCATCCCCAAGAGTCTTGCTGAAGCCCTTCAGTATGATGATTTGGAAAAACAAATCCGCTTCCATAGAGGATCAGCAAGGAGCGGTGAACGTGGATCTATGCTTTCAGGCGGGGGGGCTGAGTTGGACGATGCAAAGGACAACATTTTAAAATATTTCCGCCTGATCGATAGAGGCTTGCATGACCTTCTGAAAGATGAACGGATACCCTTGGTGTTGGCGGGCGTCGATTATCTCTTCCCTATATATAGAGAAGCGAATACATACCCTCATCTTATGGATGGTGGAGTCACGGGAAATCCAAAGGGAATAAGTGCGGAGCATCTGCATAGCCAGGCATTGGAGATTGTAAGACCATATTTTCAAAAGGCCGAAAATGACGCCATCGCCCAGTACAGACAATCTTCAGGCACAGGACTGACTTCCAACGATGTTAAAGATATTGTCCCGGCAGCATATCATGGCCGGGTAGCATTGCTCTTTATCGCCATAGGTCACCAGCAATGGGGGGTTTTTGACCAGGAATGCAATGAAGTGCAGTTACACGATAAAATGGCACCCGGCTGTGAGGGGCTTTTAGATTTCTCTGCGATCCAGACCTTCTTAAATGGAGGCGATGTTTTTTCGCTTCCTCGAGAAAAGATGCCCGATAATGCGCCGATCGCGGCAGTGTTCCGCTATTGAAAAGGATACCTAACTCCAGACCCCTGCAATAAATCGCTAGTATGGATTCGCATAGACGAAAATTAAACGTTGCACTGCTTTCCGTGATATCAAATACCACTCTCGTAATCATGAAGCTTGCTGTCGGATTGATGATCGGATCAGTATCCATAATGTCTGAAGCAATTCATTCCGGCGTTGACCTTCTGGCTGCCATTATTGCCACTTTCTCCGTTAAGACATCCGGTATACCTGCCGATACCAGACATCCATTTGGCCATGGAAAGGTGGAAAATATTTCGGGCGCCATCGAGGCACTGCTGATTTTTCTTGCAGCCATATGGATCATCTCAGAGGCTATAAACAAACTTCTGCACCCGGTGCCAATGGAATATGTGAGTTGGGGTATAGTCGTGATGATAATCTCAACCGCAGTAAATATAATCGTATCAAAAATGCTCTTCAAAGTCGCTAAAGATACTGACTCCATAGCCCTGGAGGCCAATGCCTGGCACTTGCGAACCGATGTATACACATCTCTCGGCGTCATGGTAAGCTTGGCCTTGATCTGGCTGGGTCACCAGATCACGCCTGATCCCAATATCCATTGGCTTGACCCTGTTGCTGCCATCGGGGTTGCGATTTTGATCCTGGGAGCCGCTTACAAACTGACGGTTCAATCGGTCAGGGACCTTATGGACGTAAAACTTCCCGCCGAAGAAGAAGCCTGGATACGCAACCTGATTACAACACACCAGCCCGTAATACACGGCTTCCATCAATTACGCACACGGAAGGCCGGAAATGTCCGCTTTGTTGATTTTCATATTAAGGTCGATCCTTACATGTCTGTCGAAGAATCACACCAGATCACCGATGAGTTATCTAGAAGCATTGAGAATCACTTTCCCAAAACAAGCGTCACTATTCATACCGAGCCTTGCGACGGCAATTGTGTCGGCAATTGCCTTGCCGGGTGTTTGCTGAATGATAAAGAGCGCAAGTCTGTCCTGCAAAGAAACAGGAGAAGTTAATTAAGATGCAAAGGAGGTTTTTTAAAAACTCATTTCTCAGAGACTGTTCAAAAATGTTCAGATGCAAGGCGCGCAAGGACCGAGGCGCGGAGTGTATATTATAAATACGTGAGCACCGAGGGCCGCAGCGCACCAAAGCAGCAGGACGTTTTTCAACAGTCTTTAGCCCTTGTATATAAACCTTTCAAACAACTTATGGAAGGGAGTCCAGCTTGAATCATCATCCCTGGATTCTTCGATGAATTCCTGGAAGGCGTTGACCTTGGCATCGAGATCGTCGATATAGTGCACGATCAATGCCTCCATGGTCTTGGGACGTTTCGGTGATCCAAAGTCCTGAGTGCCATGATGGCTCAGAATAAGATGGCGGAGCTCCATGGCCAATTGCTCCGGAAAGTCTTCTAAAGCGGCAATCTTGGCATCCAGCATCTCTATGCCAATCACGATATGCCCGATCAGCCTGCCCTGATCGCTGTAATCAAAGATGCTGTCATACGAGTATTCATAAATCTTCCCTATGTCATGGAGGAGCCCGCCGGTTATTAAGAGATCCCTGTTGATTCCTTTATAGTGTTTATTTATTTGGTCAAGCAGACGTATCACCGAGAGGGTATGTTCAAGGAGACCGCCAATATAAACATGATGAAAGCCTTTTGCGGCAGGGGCCTTTTTAAACAGGGCAGCTAGCTTCTCATCCTTGAAAAATAAATTCAGCAATGCCTGCAGGCATGGGGTTTCGATTTGATCGACAAATACCATGAGGTCCGCAAACATCACATCGATATCACCTTTGGCAACCGGTAAATATTCAGACAGATCGATGTCCGCCTCATCGACTTTCCTGAGACCCGCTATCGAAAGTTGAACTGTGTTTTTAAAACTGACAGCTCCTCCATTAGCCTGGATTATATCTCCCCTGTTAAACAGTTTATCCCACTCGACTGCATTTTCCCAGATTTTGCCGTCAACTTCCCCTGTTTTATCCTTAAGACGAATATTCAGATACGGTGCTCCCTTCTGAGAGAAAGCCATGTTCTTCTCTGTCACAAGAAACGAACTGCTGATTTTCTCACCGGGCTTAATATCCTTAATATAGACAGTTTTCATTTTCATAAACAAATCCGCCTTTTCTTGTTTTACCATTTATCTACTTCTCTCTTAGGATACGATGATCGCCGGCCCTGATGGTGAGTTTTGTTATATCAAAGTATTCCATCAACGGTATGATGAACTTTCTTGAAAGACCTGTCAACTCTTTGAAGCTTGCCGGTGTGGCTTTTCCGTCTCTCAAAAGGAGGTTTTTATAATTTTCTCTGAGTCTTAACAATACTTCTCTGTGAAAGTAAAGATCTTCACTTATTTTTATCAAAGAACCTTCCTTGAGCATTACATTAATGACGCTTTCGGCCAGGTTTTTTCGGTCTGCAAATTTTTCCATGAGTTCCTTTACTGTAGGGGGGGTGAGTCCCGCGCCGGTATAGATTTCAGAGATCTCGACACGCAGGTCATCCAGTTCTCCCTTCAAATTGACTGCATGTCCCGGGATGCGAAGATTTTCCCTATCGACAACTATTTCTTTCCTGTTCTCAAGATCTTTTAAAGCCATATTGAAAAGCCTTGGACTGATTAATTGCCCTATTATATTTTTTAACTCTCCTTTTGATATACCTTCCTTAAGAGGATTTCTCTCGTGGTATGCCTGCGTTTCAAAGAGAATTTGACCTTGCAGATTCCTATAGACGGAAAAAGATATAATTCTGGAATCATCAACATCTACAATAACAGCCTGACCCTTTGAACACATCGATTTAACCATGCTCTTGAGAAGATCCTGATGAATTCCTGTCCTTATCACGAGCTTACTGATATCAATGCCCTCAATGCCCGACCGCTCAACAACAACCGCGACTCTTTCTGGATCAGCACCATTACTGAGCAGATCAAATTCATTCAGTATCTTTTCAGAATTCCTTTTATATTTTCTAGAAGGAAGAGGGTCGACAATTGCCCCTCCTCCAATTGTCGTAACAGGCGAGTAGCTCCTTATAACAAACCTGTCTCTCGCCATCGCGGCAATGGGAGACTCGAGAATAATCTGCGCATAGCCTTTACTTCCCGGTTCCATCTCTTCACGATCAAGGAGTATCATCCGACCGATGACTTCATTTGTCCCGACATGAAAACGTGCCAGATTCCTGTTTTTTAATTTTTTGGTGTTATTTGATAAATATTCGATGCACAGATCGAGGCGGCTCGATGGCTTAAGCGTTTGAGGCCTGGCAAGGACATCTCCTCTTACTATTGCGGCCTTCTCGACCCCTTGCAGATTTATGGCCGTCCTCTGTCCAGCTTCGGCAATCATTGCACTCTGATTATGGATCTGAATACCCCGAACCTTCGCAATAACTCCCTGAGGCAGTATTTCCACGTCTTCACCCAGCCTAATATCTCCGGAAATCAGAGTCCCTGTAACGACTGTCCCGAAGCCCTTCATGGTAAATACCCTATCGACAGGCAGCCGGAAGAGACCTGACTCCGATTCCTTTTCTATTTCTGATGACACACGATCCAGTGCACCAAGCAGGTCTTCAATACCTGTACCTGTCACCGAAGAAACCGGAACAACGGGAGACGTTTCCAGAAATGTTCCATTCAAAAATTTATGAATATCATCAGTCACGAGATCGAGCCATTCCTTATCCACTATGTCAATCTTCGTGAGGGCAACTACCCCCCTTTTAATTCCAAGAAGCGAGCATATTTGGAGATGTTCCCGCGTCTGGGGCATGACGCCCTCATCCGCTGCTATTACAAGAATTACCATATCAATCCCGGCAGCTCCGGAAACCATATTTTTTATGAATCTTTCATGCCCGGGCACATCCACAATGCCGAATATCTTACCACTTGGTAAGGTCAGAGAGGCAAAGCCAAGCTCGATGCTGATGCCCCTCTCCTTCTCTTCCTTAAGCCTGTCCGTGTCGATACCTGTGAGGGTCTTGATAAGGGCTGTCTTCCCATGATCGACATGGCCGGCTGTGCCAACAATGATATGTTTCATGAGGTCTAAATAACAAACTAACCGGTGTTTAACAATAGTAAAAATCCCTTTTTTTTTATATTTTTACCCACCAGCCGGTTTCAATGATATGTAAGTCCTATGAACTTTTTTGTTGAAAAGTTTAGACCAATCTTGATAAATACGACGCTTTAAAAAGGATTATGATTTTTATGCGGATACTTGGTCTTGATTATGGCAGTAAAAGGATCGGTGTCGCGATTTGTGATGAGTTGGGAATTACCGCCCAGGGTCTTGCCACCATCACCAGAAAGAATAGAAGGCAGGTGCTCGAAGAGATCGCGGGATTTATCAGGACTTATGCCGTAGAAAAAATTGTGATCGGCTACCCGGTAAAACTCGACGGCACTGAGGGTATCCAGTGTGACAAAATTAACAAATTCGCGCGGCTTTTGGAATCCGCATTCGCCCTTCCTGTTACCAAATGGGATGAAACCCTTACAACAAAAGAAGCAGAGGAAATACTCATCATGTCCAATGTGCGCAGGGAGCACAGGAAAAGTAAGATTGATAAACTCGCTGCAGTTTTGATTCTTCAGGGATATCTTGACTCTCAAAGGTGTTATGAAAAAGATAAAAATCATCCATAAATATAGAAGGAGCTTTACCGTCTTTACCGTGGCTCTGCTGCTTTCATTTTTTTTGGCAACGGTACACTATGCCATCAGTCCAGTAGATAATCGAAATGAGATCGTTACAGTCGATATTCCAAAGGGTACCAGTTTCCTCCAATCAGTTGACAACCTCGAAAGAGTTGGCTTAGTAAAATACAAATACCTTTTTTACCTGCTTGTTGTTTCAAGAAATGCACAGGGACATATTAGAGCAGGAGAATATGAACTGACAACCTCAATGTCCCCGATGGAAATCATCAGCAAACTAGTAAAAGGTGACATCAAATCGTATTTAGTTACCATTCCTGAGGACATCACGTTTCGTGAAATAGCTTCACGTCTTGCCGCTTTCAAATTAGTCGATGAAAAGGCCTTTTTATCCATATGCTCAGATGCAAAATTCCTTGCCTCTTTAGGCATAGAGGGTGCCAGTGCGGAAGGATATCTTTACCCGGACACATACCGACTGGACCGATCCATGAGCGCGAAAGACATTATGAAGATTATGGTGAATCAATTCTGGAAAATGTTTACCCCAGAAATGCAGAAAAGGGCAGAGGAGCTCCGCATGACGATACCGCAGGTCATAACATTGGCCTCTATAATCGGAAAAGAATCGGGAAACAAGGATGAAAAACCCTTAATCTCAGCTGTTTTTTGCAATCGGCTGAAAAAAGGGATGAAACTGCAAAGCGACCCTACAGCCGTTTATAATCTCAACGATTTCAGCGGAAATATCAAAAGAAAACACCTGATGAGGGATGCGCCTTATAATACATATCGCATCAATGGACTGCCTCCCGGTCCCATTGCGAATCCGGCCGTCGACTCATTAAATGCGGCCCTTTACCCTGCTCCCGTCAATTACCTTTATTTTGTCTCCAATAATGACGGCTCCCACCAGTTCTCATCCAGTCTTTCAGCTCACAACAGAGCGGTTTTAAATTATCAAATTAAAAGAAAAAAAGAGTGATTTTTTTCTTGACAAACAAATTTTCCCTCCTTATAGTGGAGCAAAGTGGATTATTGTGGAGGGAATTTTCGTGTCCGTCTTTAGGGGCCAGTATTATCATTCCATAGACGACAAAGGCCGGATCATCTTTCCTGCAAGACTGCGTGAAGTCTTCGCCGAAAAATACGACAACAGACTGGTTATAACAAATTGGGACAGTTACCTGATGGTCTTTCCATATGATGAATGGCGTATACTTGAAGAGAAGGTCAGCCATCAGTCACTCCTAAGAAAAGAAGTTAGGGCATTTCAACGTTTCTTCATGTCTCCCGCCGTAGATTGCTCCTTTGACAGTCAGGGAAGGATTCTAATTCCTCCCAGCCTGAGAGAATACGCAGCTCTTGAGAAAGACATTGTCCTGGCGGGTATGCTTAAAGTCATAGAGGTATGGAGCAAAGAGCGCTTTGATAATGAAATGAAGA
>DATKLL010000168.1:0-5500 GCA_035542475.1 Syntrophales bacterium | reverse complement strand
TTCTCTTATTTACTCTGCAGATGAAACAGTAATCATCAACTTTCTTCTATATGAAGGGCATTGATAAACCGCGCTTTGGAGCAGGTGTTGATGGCCTACAGGCAGTTATCCTTACTATGTCTCTTGCTGAGAGCATCCTATTTTCAAAACTCAAGGAAGCATGGTCATTCTATTGGCCTGACACACTCGAACCAATGGAAACTACGGAAATTTTTGAAATCGATATTTTCAATAAATTGAGAGCGTAATTTAACGTGTCACTTCGCCGGATCGCTACTGCGCCCGGTGAATTCGTCGTTACTCTATTTCAATTGGTAATCTTCGGTTTTGTCCATTTCACGAATCTATTAACTTGTAGGTGTTATCAATTACTGCAATGATTCTCTCACAGATGGCTATTATTTTTAAGATTATTGACGATGTCTTAAAAAAATATCTGTTTTGTATGGTTCCTGATTTTAATCATTTCAAGTTATCACGATAACGATCACACCGCAGGGAATATTTCCCTTCTGAATTAACAGTAATACAAATACTGCCGTCATTTCTAGTTGAAAGCATATATCGTTTTACTCCGCCTAATTCTATACCGTGTGAATTTTCGCTTTTTGAATATGCCGATTCAACACTCTCATCACCACTTCTTGCCGATACTATGTTTAAAATAGGTTTCCCCATGGCCTCAAATATTTCTTTACAGTACCCTGAACTATGACCGTGATGAGAAGTAACAAAAAAATCAGTTCCTTGGATTTTTTCTTTGAATGATTTCTTCTTCAGTAGCTCCTTCCATCCTTTTTCTTCCAAATCGCCAGCAAATAAAAATTTTTCAGAACATTGAGTTCCTTTAAAATTGACTATTACGGGTATACTCGAATTATTAACCATTGTTGATTCTTCCAAAGTATTAGCCTCACTCGGAGTTAAATAATCACTCTGAAAAATATCCAATCCCCAATCAATCTGGGGGGCTTTCTGATCATAACTTTTTTGCCAATTCTTGTATGAATTTACTTTTTCCATACCTGATTCAGTATTCGCTTCTTCAACCGCCTTCCAGTCATAATCACTTTGCCGGCTAATAATTCGCGGTTTATAGGTCTTAAGATTTTCAATATCCTCTACATGATCTCCATGCGGATGAGATAAAATAAATTTTGTGAAATAGAAAGGCTCTTCGTCTGCACAATCAGGTAGCTCATTGTCTGTCAAGTATTTTATGGAAGAAAATTTGCTTGCTTTGCCGCAATCGATAAGTAACGTACGACCGGTTGGAGATTTAAGAAAAGCACAGAAACCATGCTCAACGTCAAATATAATGACTTTTAATCCTGTCATGACTAAAAATGCCTCCCTGCATAAGTTACTGCGAGTAATTCGATGATACTATGCCAACCTGACGTTTGAATGCGCATGTGGTAACCTTCGAAAAACTAGATCCACTACTCGGAATATTCTGTTGAACGTTTCATTCTGCCTTTTTAAGGTGAATTGCTTGATCAGCAGTTTTCTTACCGGTAGATGCTAAATAGACCACACCACATATGATTTCCGCCAATAACACCGAAATAAATGTAGCAAACGCTGTCCAAAAACACGCTACTTGCCCTAAGGATGGGTAAAAAGAATACGCAGAGATACCAGCAAACAATGACGAAAGTAGAGCGGCTCCCAATAATTGAAACGTGTGAACGCTTCCAGGTTTCAGAGCCGGGAAATCAACGGACGTATAGAGTTGGTTATTACGAAAATTAGGAGCTTCATTCTCCATGAGATAACCACGAATTGCATTAAGCTGGCGAGCTATGTAAACAAAATAAAGACGGTTTTGGAGCAGTGCCAGATAAAGGAGAAGCGTAGCGACAAATACAACCGAGGAAAGGAAGGCCTGACAAACGAAAAATCCCTGAGAGGGTCCTTGTAGAAATTTTTAAACTGCAAACTGTGCTGTTGCAACCGCGGATGTGAGACTGAACAAATATTTCAGCATGTTTGTGTTTCTATCATCATAGTATCTTAGCTGTTCAAAGCAAAGCTCATATTCTTTCATGAGGTATTCGTTCGACATCGCATTTCTCCTTTCTCTTGGTCAAAATTCCCATTCCCAGGTACCATCAATATCTGTTCTTCGGACATCGTTCTTCGTATGATCTTTATAGCGTTTGAGAGCCGTTACATGAGGTGCATTTGGATATACGCCCGTCTTAGTAGAAATTAACGTATACCGGGCGTTACATTTCTTGATGAATTCCAAATATGACCCATTAAGGCTACCATGATGGCTTGCATGTAGAATATCATTACAGTAATTATTAGCCGTAGTGGCTATACACTCAAGACTTGTGTCGGATGCATCGCCAGCAAATAGACAATTTCGTTCTCCTAATATTGCTTTTATAACGAGAGATGCATCGTGGATCTCTCTCGTATCAGCATCAGCAACAGTTACGTGAGGTCCTATGATTTCAAATTTCACTCCATCAGTGTCCCACCATGGCTTATCAAATGCATCTTGCCGATATGGTTTATATATCTTAGTTCCCTGTTTCGCATAGTAGTCTCTAAGATCATTGAATTCTTTCCATTCCTCTAATGTTACACTATTGTCACCACGTCGTCTTTCATAAGGACTGTAGATCAGATAATCGATTAAATAGCCATTGTCCTTAAGATACGTTAGGCCTGAGTAATGATCCCAGTGTTGGTGAGTGATAAAAACGGATCGAATCCTCATATCAGCGGGCAGGTGCCAAGAATAGTCCTCAATGCCAAAACAATCAATAAGAAATGTTGCCGTTTCGGTCTTTATTACCGACGCATCTCCCCAACCTACATTGAGACAGAGCAATGAGCCCACCGTTAGTCTCCTTATTCTCCATTATGTATCAAAAAGCAAAGTCCTTACTTTAAAGTTTTGGCTTCAACCAACATTTTTTGCACTATCTGTCTATAGAAAGGTCGTTATCGATAAACAATTCATAATGGCAATACTGAAAATATTTAAGGTTATATGCATTTTCTTAAAAAATTAATTAATCGACTCGGATCTTCCGACAAGTAATTCCACATTTAACCCTGCAACAGAGTTTTTAAAAAAATTGTCTATATCGTTGACAACTTCATATGGCAGGAATTTAACTTTGTTTCCGAAATCCAATTTTCTAAAGGTGGGCCGCTTAATCTGTTCAATCAGGCGATTGCGTTTTGACTGGGGTGCAACGATGAATAGAGGGTAGTTACTGTTGGGGGCAATGATTTTCAAATCAGAAAATCTCAGAAGTCCGGAATAAATTGCTGTAGTATTTTCTATTTCAAAGGCAGCATCAATTCTGAATTCCTCTTTCCAAACCACATCAATATTCTCAACGTACTTCGCTGGCGTATCAATTCCCGCCGCAAATTCTTTCTCGAAATCTCCGAATTCATACTTTGTAAAAATCTGCTGCTGATCACTTTTGGGGATCCAGACTTTAGAGCCTGATTTCACGCCAAGCTGAATAAGTTTCCATTGCATACGAAGATGTTCAGAGACTATCTCACCCTCTGGCATTTCTTCCCGGACATATGATGCATCTTCTTTCTCTTCCGGAATATCAAATATATCCTTCTTTTTCTCTATCACCTCTCCCATTTTTTTACGCTGGAGGATTGAGTACAGATCATCATATTGCTCATAGAACTGCTTCAGTTTTGCGTCAGATATATTGCTGAAGCCCCTTAGAGTATATTCAGTGGCGTAATCGAACAATTCTCTAATGACTGAAAATGGGAGATCGACTTCTAAAGGATTGGCGATGAAGTATATTAGGTTCCATCCTTCTTCGGATTCTTTATCCTTGATGTTTTTCCAGAGTTCCCTTGATAAGGCAGGATTGACAATTTTCGCAGCTATCTTCCCTAATAACTTAATGGTGTTTCCTTCAATTATGAGTATGTCATCACCTGGGTTCATACGTTCAAACCTCGGTCTGTTCGCTGCGGAATCGCGAGATCCCCACACAGCAATGGGCTTCTTCCCGAAGATATTCAATAGGTGCGATCTCAATCTTGAATCAATATATTTGAATATTCGCTCCTGAGATACTTTATTGATAATTGTATCCTGATAATGTACCAGAGCTTCGTAATTCTTAGGAGGAATATACAGAAAGAAGATATTTCTCATGGCTTAACAAAATGGTTAGTTAAGTAATTAATGTGAATTTGGGGTATGATTCTTATACACACAAAAGCTCGCAGGTCATTAGAACTGTCTTGTTAAATACAAAACCCCGCTCTCTTTTGAGAATCGGGGTTGTGCGAAATCGGTCATGTGTCCCTCTTAGTGACTGAGTCAAAAGGGTGTTACAATATTGTCCTCAATATCCGGTTGAAATTTTAGTGAAAAGTATACCTGAATAGGGGATGAGTCAAGGGGTTTTTGAAAGGACTGGAATGGTGATAAGGAAAAAGATTTCTCCCTTCGGTCGAAATGACACGTTGGTCGTGGATTCCCGATCAGGTCGGGAATGACAAGAGGGAGATTTAGAGGGATTTGACCTCCCCCTGCCCCCTCCAGAGGGGGACAACCACCCCCTGGCCCCCTTTAAGAAAGGGGGAGGGAAGAGGGTCCTTCGCAGTTCGACTAGCTCTATGTGACATAGCTCAGGAGTCAGGACAAACAGTTTATGCTTCGACCCTTCGATAAACTCAGGACGAACAGCTCAGCATGACAGGTAGTGGGAAAATCCCCTGGCCCCCTTTAGAATAGGGTAAGGCGTAAATGTGATTTGTTGGAATTATTAATAATACATTTTAGTAATCCCTGTGAACAGCAGGACTATCCCGATGGTAGTGAATGCCATGTTCATCCATATGATCCATTTCGTAGCAGAGTTGGCTTTGTTGCGCAAAAGTCTCCATGACCAGAAATTACCAAAGACTGTAATGACAGCAAGAATCATAAGTTCGTAGTTTCCGGTTATATAAAACAGGTACGCAGCAACAGCACTTATCGGTACGGCAAGAAATCCCATATTTTTTGTTTCCTTTTCAGAAGGATATCAAAATAGCCATGGCGCGGCTTAGATGGCCCGCCCTATCTGGCGGCATCGCCCCTCAGGTAGGCGTCCTCGCCCATGAGCCAGTCCTCCCGCGGCGGTGTGAAGATGTCGTAGGCCACCACTGCTTCCACGGCTTCTGCGGTGTGCACAACGTTGCCCGGGATGAAGATCATCTCGCGGGGGCCCACGTCGACGGTCCGGCCCTCGAGTTGGAACCGCCACTTCCCGCTAAACACCCATGTGGCCTGTTCGTTCTCGTGGGCGTGCGGCGGCACCACGTATCCCTTGTCGACCTCAGTCAGGGCGATCATCAGCTTGCCATCCCACGCGAGCTTGCGCCGGAAATGCTCGTTGACGCGCTCGTAGGAAATGTCGTTCCAGCGGATGTGCTTCATGTGCGTCGCTCCGTGTAGAATACTGTCCTTAATATCTGCTTGAAATTTCAGTGAAAAGTATAC